>NZ_JBFIIG010000005.1:0-59645 GCF_041601375.1 Pseudomonas sp.
CACCCCGCTGGCCGAATTGCAGGCGGCGCTGGACGAGGCCGGGCAGATGCTCAGCTGCGAGGCGCCTAGCTTCGGCGGCGACGCCACCGTCGGCGGCATGGTCGCCACGGGCCTGTCCGGTCCGCGCCGGCCCTGGTCCGGTTCGGTCCGCGACATGGTCCTGGGCACCCGCCTGATCAGCGGCCACGGCAAACACCTGCGTTTCGGCGGCGAGGTGATGAAGAACGTCGCCGGCTATGACCTGTCGCGCCTGCTGGTGGGCAGTTTCGGTTGCCTGGGGCTGATCACCGAGGTGTCGCTCAAGGTGCTGCCCAAGCCGCGTCAATGTTTCAGCCTGCGCCTGCAGATGGATGTCGAGAGCGCCCTGCGCCAACTCGCCGAGTGGGGGCAGCAGCCGATCCCGCTGAGCGCCGCCAGCCATGACGGTCGGGCCCTGCACCTGCGCCTGGAAGGCGGCGAAGGTTCGGTGGCCGCGGCCCGCGAGCACATTGGCGGCGAGCCGCTCGACCCGGCCTACTGGCAGCAGCTAAACGAGCAGCGCCTGGCCTTCTTCGCCGATCCGCGGCCGTTGTGGCGCCTGTCGCTGCCCAACAACACCTCGCTGCTCGCGCTGCCCGGCGAGCAGTTGATCGACTGGGGCGGTGCCCAGCGCTGGCTGAAATCTACTGCCGAGGCGGCGCAGATCCGCAGTATCGCCAGCGCTGCCGGCGGCCATGCCACCTGCTTCACTGCCGGGGTCTGCGACAGCCCGTTCCAGCCCCTGGCCGCGCCTTTGCTGCGCTATCACCGCCAGCTGAAAACCCAGCTCGACCCGCAAGGGATCTTCAACGCTGGCCGCATGTACGCCGAGGTGTGAACCGTGCAGACCAATTTAACCGAACAAGCCAAGCGTCTGCCGCGCGGTGAAGAAGCCGAAAGCATCCTGCGCAGCTGCGTGCATTGCGGCTTCTGCAACGCCACCTGCCCGACCTACCAGCTGCTCGGCGACGAGCTGGACGGCCCGCGTGGGCGCATCTACCTGATCAAGCAGGTGCTCGAAGGCAGCCAGGTCACTGCCAAGACCCAGTTGCACCTGGACCGCTGCCTGACCTGTCGCAACTGCGAAACCACCTGCCCGTCCGGGGTCGACTACCACAACCTGCTGGACATCGGTCGCGCCGTGGTCGACCAGGCGGTGCCGCGTCCGCTGGGCCAGCGCCTGCTGCGCGAAAGCCTGCGCGCCCTGGTGCCGCGGCCGGCCCTGTTCAAGGCCCTGGTCCAGGCCGGCGAGGCCTTCCGCCCGTTGCTACCGGCCGTGCTCAAGGCCAAGCTGCCGCGGCAGATCCGCCCGGCCAAGCCGCGCCCGCCGGTGCAGCACGGCCGCCGCGTACTGATCCTCGAAGGCTGCGTGCAGGCCGGCCTGTCGCCCAACACCAACGCGGCCACGGCGCGGGTGCTTGATCGCCTCGGCATCAGCATCACCAGCGTGCGTGAAGCCGGCTGTTGCGGCGCCGTGGATTACCACCTCAATGCCCAGGAACAGGGCCTGCAGCGTGCCCGGCGCAATATCGACGCCTGGTGGCCGGCGATCGAGGTCGGGGCCGAAGCCATCGTGCAGACCGCCAGCGGCTGCGGCGCCTTCGTCAAGGATTACGGCCACCTGCTCGAGCATGACCCGGCCTACTCGGCGAAAGCCAAGCGGGTCAGCGAGTTGGCCAAGGACCTGGTCGAAGTGCTGCGCGGCGAGGCGCTGGAAGGCCTCGGCGTGCGGGGCAGCCAGCGCCTGGCCTTCCATTGCCCGTGCACCCTGCAGCATGCGCAGAAACTCGGCGGCGCCGTCGAAGGCGTGCTCGCCCGTCTGGGGTTCCAGCTTACCGCGGTGGCCGATGGGCACCTGTGCTGCGGCTCGGCCGGCACCTACTCGATCACTCAGCCGGAGCTGTCCAGGCAGTTGCGCGACAACAAGATGGACGCCCTGGAAAGCGGCAAGCCGCAGCTGATCGTCACCGCCAACATCGGCTGCCAGACCCACCTCGACGGCGCCGGCCGAACCCCGGTGCGCCACTGGATCGAAGTGGTGGAAGAGGCCATGGGCTGAGAGTCACGGCCCACGAATTCGCGCATCACGCGCCAATCAATCATGAGGAAAGAACATGCAAAGCAAAGCCGTACTGGGTCAAGCCGAAGTCGCCCGCGTCCTGGCCGCTGCTCGCGCCGAGGCGCAGCAGCACAACTGGGCCGTCAGCATCGCCGTGGTCGATGACGGCGGTCATCCGCTGGCCTTCGAGCGCCTCGACGGCTGCGCGCCGATCGGCACCTACATCGCCACCGAGAAGGCGCGCAGTGCGGCGCTCGGCCGGCGCGAGACCAAGGGTTACGAAGACATGGTCAACGGCGGCCGCAGCGCCTTCCTCTCCGCGCCGCTGCTGACCTCCCTCGAAGGCGGTGTGCCGCTGATCGTCGACGGCCAGGTGATTGGCGCGGTCGGCGTGTCCGGGGTCAAAGCCGAGCAGGACGCCCAGGTCGCCAAGGCCGGTGTCGCCGGCCTGGCCTGAACGCAAAGCACCGAATAAAGCCTGACGCCCGCCGCTGCTGCCGCGGGGCAGGGGAGTACTGAATTGGAGAACCGAAGATGACCGATCGCGTGAACTGCCAGCGCCTGCAAGTGGCCGCCAACCTGCAACGTTTCGTCGATGACGAAGTGCTGCCGGGCACCGGGCTCGCCCGCGAGGCCTTCTGGGCCGGCTTCGACGCCCTGGTGCACGAGCTGGCGCCGCACAACCGTGCGCTGCTGGCCGAGCGCGAGCGTCTGCAGCACGAACTGGATACCTGGCACCGTGCCCACCCGGGTCCGGTGACGGATATGCCCGCCTACCGCGCCTTCCTCGAAGCCATCGGCTACCTGCTACCGCCACCGGCCAGCGTGCAGGCCAGCACCGCCAATGTCGACAGCGAGATCAGCAGCCAGGCCGGCCCGCAGTTGGTGGTGCCGGTGATGAATGCGCGCTACGCGCTGAACGCCGCCAACGCACGCTGGGGCTCGCTGTATGACGCGCTCTACGGCACCGACGCGATCGGCGAAGCGGGCGGGGCGCAGAAGGGCCCCGGCTATAACCAGGTGCGCGGGGCCAAGGTGATCGCCTTCGCCCGGGCCTTCCTCGACCAGGCCGCGCCTCTGGCCAGCGGTTCGCATGCCGACGCCGTCGGTTACCGGGTGGTCGCCGGCCAGCTGCAGGTCGGTCTGGCCAATGGCGCGCGCAGCGGCCTGCGCCAGCCGGAAAAATTCCTCGGCCACCAGGGCGAGGCGGCGCAGCCCAGCGCCATCCTGCTGCAGAACAACGGCCTGCATGTGGAGATCCAGATCGACCCGAGCAGCCCGATCGGCCAGACCGATGTCGCTGGGGTCAAGGATCTGCTGATGGAAGCGGCGCTGTCGACCATTCTCGATTGCGAAGACTCGGTCGCCGCGGTCGATGCCGACGACAAGGTGCTGATCTACCGCAACTGGCTGGGCCTGATGAAGGGCGACCTGAGCGAGGAGCTGGACAAGGGCGGCAAGCGCATCACCCGCCGCCTCAACCCGGATCGTGAGTACCGCGGCGCCGACGGCAGCAACCTGACCCTGCACGGCCGTTCGCTGCTGTTCGTGCGCAACGTCGGTCACCTGATGAGCAATCCGGCGATTCTCGACGGCGAAGGTCGCGAGATCCCCGAAGGCATTCTCGACGGGGTGATGACCAGCCTGATCGCCCTGCACGACCTCAAGCGCCGGGGCAATTCGCGCAGAGGAAGCGTCTATATCGTCAAACCGAAGATGCACGGCCCGCTCGAAGTGGCCTTCGCCGACCAGCTGTTCGGCCGTATCGAAGACCTCCTTGAGCTGCCGCGCAACACCCTGAAGATGGGCATCATGGACGAGGAGCGGCGCACCAGCGTCAACCTCGAGGCCTGCATCGGCGCCGCCAGCGCGCGGGTGGCCTTCATCAACACCGGCTTCCTCGACCGCACCGGCGACGAGATGCACACGGCCATGGAAGCCGGGCCGATGCTGCGCAAGGGCGACATGAAGAGCACGCCGTGGATTCAGGCCTACGAGCGCAACAACGTGCTGGTCGGTCTCAGCTGCGGCCTGCGCGGCCGCGCGCAGATCGGCAAGGGCATGTGGGCCATGCCGGATCTGATGGCCGCCATGCTCGAACAGAAAATCGCCCACCCCAGGGCCGGCGCCAACACCGCCTGGGTGCCGTCGCCGACCGCCGCCGTGCTGCATGCCCTGCACTACCACCAGGTCGACGTGCAGGCGGTGCAGCGCGAACTGGAAGCCATCGACTTCAACGCCGAGCGAGAGCGCCTGCTCGATGACCTGCTGAGGGTTCCCGTGGCCCTCGAGCGCAGCTGGAGCGAGGCGGATATCCAGCAGGAACTGGACAACAACTGTCAGGGCATCCTCGGTTACGTGGTGCGCTGGGTCGAACAGGGCGTCGGTTGCTCCAAGGTGCCGGACATCCACGACGTCGGCCTGATGGAAGATCGCGCCACCTTGCGCATCTCCAGCCAGCACATCGCCAACTGGCTGCACCACGGCGTGGTCAGCCCAGCCCAGGTGCGCGAGACCCTCGAGCGCATGGCCCGGGTGGTCGATGGGCAGAATGCCGGCGATCCGCTGTACCGGCCAATGGAGGCGGACTTCGAGCGCTCGCATGCCTTCCGCGCTGCCTGCGACCTGGTGTTCAAGGGCCGCGAACAGCCCAGCGGCTATACCGAGCCGCTGCTGCACGCCTGGCGCCTGCGCTTCAAGCGGGAGGGGTAACGCCCAGCGACCGAACTTCAGCCCGTGCGCGCAGGCACGCGGGGCTTTGAGCATGGATGCCGGTATGGACAAGCTCCAGTGCCGGTGTTCGCGGGCCTGACCGGCTCCGATGCGTGATACCGGGTCATTCCGGGCAACAGTGGTTCACAACAACTAAAAAGGACCCAACCCATGAATCAAACGCTACTGTCCATCCTCGCCT
Source organism: Pseudomonas sp. (assembly GCF_041601375.1). Classification (GTDB taxonomy): domain Bacteria; phylum Pseudomonadota; class Gammaproteobacteria; order Pseudomonadales; family Pseudomonadaceae; genus Aquipseudomonas. The sequence continues at coordinate 4,992 of NZ_JBFIIG010000005.1, forward strand.
TCGTGCCGCTGGTGCTGGCGGGCGTGCTGCTGATCGGCTTTCGCTGGCCGGCCAAGTACGCCATGCCGGTGGTCTTCCTGCTCACCGCGATCATCGGCCTGACCGCCTGGGACATGTCCCTCAACCGGGTCGTGGCCTCAAGCCTGCAAGGGCTGATCCTCACCGCGGCGATCCTGTGGATCATCTTCGGGGCGATCCTGTTGCTCAATACCCTCAAACACTCCGGTGGCATCACTGCCATCCGCCACGGCTTTGCCAATATCACCCCGGATCGGCGGGTACAGGCCCTGATCGTCGCCTGGCTGTTCGGCTGTTTCATCGAGGGTGCCTCCGGTTTCGGCACCCCGGCCGCGGTGGCGGCGCCGCTGCTGGTCGCGTTGGGCTTTCCGGCCCTGGCGGCGGTGGTCCTGGGGATGATGGTGCAATCCACGCCGGTGTCTTTCGGCGCGGTCGGTACGCCGATTCTGGTGGGCGTGGCCGGCGGCCTGGACAAGGTCGGCATGAGTGAGCAATTGCTCGCCCTGAACAGTAACTGGGAGGTGTTCTTCCACCTGATCTACTCGCGGGTGGCGATTGTCCACGGCCTGATCGGCCTGCTGATGCCGCTGATCATGGTGATGATCATGACCCGCTTCTTCGGCAAGAATAAGTCGTGGAAAGAAGGCCTGGCGGTGGCGCCATTCGCCATCTTCACCGCGCTCTGTTTCTCCGTTCCGTACATGGCCGCCGGGGTGTTCCTCGGTCCGGAGTTCCCGTCGATGATCGGCGCCATGGTCGGTCTGGCCATCGTCGTGCCGGCAGCCAAGGCCGGTTTCCTGCTGCCGAAGCAGACCTGGGACTTCGCCGAAGCGAAAGACTGGCCGTCCGAGTGGATGGGCAAGATCGAGATGAAGATCGAGGATGTCGCGGGCAAGTCCCCGGTGTCGGTCCCCATGGCCTGGGCGCCTTACCTGTTGCTGGCGATCTTCCTGGTGCTGTCGCGGATCTTCCCCGAGCTCAAGGCGGCGCTGATCGCGGTCAGCTTCGGCTGGACCGACATCCTCGGCGAAACCGGCGTCTCCGGTACCCTGCAGCCGCTCTACCTGCCGGGCGGCATCCTGTGCATGGTGGTGATCGTGACCTGCTTCCTGCACCGCATGCGCTTCAGCGAAGTGAGGGCCGCGCTCAGCGAGTCGAGCCGCACCCTGCTGGGCGCCGGTTTCGTCTTGATCTTCACCATTCCGATGGTGCGTATCCTGATCAACTCCGGGGTCAACGCTTCCGACCTGATGTCGATGCCGGTGGCCATGGCGCAACTGGTGGCCGACAGCGTGGGCGGCGTGTATCCGTTCTTCTCCCCGGCCGTGGGCGCACTGGGCGCCTTTATCGCCGGCTCCAACACCGTGTCCAACCTGATGCTCTCGCAGTTCCAGTTCAACACCGCCGGCCTGCTCGGCGTGTCCGGGGCGATGATGGTGGCGGCGCAGTCGGTCGGGGCGGCCGCGGGCAACATGATCGCGATCCACAACGTGGTGGCGGCCTCGGCCACCGTGGGCCTGCTCGGCCGCGAAGGCATCACCCTGCGCAAGACCATGCTGCCGACCCTGTACTACCTCCTGGCAGCCGGTAGTCTGACCATGATCGCCATGTATGGCATGGCCATCACCGACCCGCTGCTGATCGCCCGCTGATTGCGGCTGGCCTGCCGCCGGGCGCAAATGCCCGGCCGCCGGCTTGGCGCCCCCGCACATTTCCGGTAGCGTGTTTGCATGCACTACCCGAGAGGTACCCGAGGACGTTATGAAGAAGTGGCAATGTGTGGTCTGTGGATTGATTTACGACGAAAGCCTGGGCTGGCCCGACGAAGGCATCGCTGCGGGCACGCCGTGGCAGGATGTACCGCAAGACTGGCTGTGCCCGGACTGCGGCGTGGGCAAGCTGGATTTCGAGATGATCGAAATCGGCTGAGTGCAGCAATAGAAAAACGGCGCCCCCAGGGTCGCCGTTTTTTATTGCCAGGATAATTGCCGGCTTGGCCTGGCTCGGGCTTGGCGCCCGTCGGGCAATTGCGCTAGGGTCGGGGAAATTCCCCGCGCGCGGAGGTCGCCATGCGCAAGTGGCAATGCATCGTCTGCGGCTTTATCTACGACGAAGCCGCAGGCCTGCCTGAAGAAGGCCTTGCACCGGGTACCCCCTGGGAAGACATCCCAGCGGACTGGCTGTGTCCGGACTGCGGCACCGGCAAGCAGGACTTCGAGATGATCGAGATCAGCTGAGCCGCCAGACCTCCCCCTGAATAGTCCATGAAGTGATGCCGGCCTGCAGCCCTGTCCCCGCTGTTTGGTCGATCGAGGAAGTGAAGATGAGTGCAACGGTGACGCCGCCCGTAGCTACACCCGTAGTGATAGTCGGTACCGGCCTGGCCGGCTACAACCTGGCCCGGGAATTTCGCAAGCTGGACGGCGACACCCCCTTGCTGCTGATCAGCGCCGATGACGGGCGTTCCTACTCCAAGCCGATGCTGTCCACCGGCTTCGGCAAGCACAAGGACGCCGATGGCTTGAGCATGGCCGAACCCGGTGCCATGGCCGAACAGCTCAAGGCCGAGATCTACACCCATACCCGCATCACCGGCATCGACCCGGGGCATAAGCGCCTGTGGATCGGCGAGGAGGCGCTGGCCTACCGCGACCTGGTGCTGGCCTGGGGGGCCGAACCGATCCGGGTGCCGGTCGCCGGCGACGCCCAGGACGCGATCCTCTCGATCAACGACCTGGAGGACTACGCCCGCTTTCGCGCCGCCTCGGCCGGGAAAAAGCGTGTGCTGCTGCTCGGCGCCGGCCTGATCGGCTGCGAGTTCGCCAACGACCTCAGCCTCGGCGGTTACCAGGTCGAGCTGGTGGCGCCCTGCGAGCAGGTCATGCCCGACCTGCTGCATCCGGCGGCGGCAGCAGCGGTGCAGGCGGGGCTGGAAAGCCTCGGGGCGCGCTTCCACCTCGGCCCGGTGCTGGCCAGCCTCAACCATGCAGGCGAGGGCCTGCAAGGACGCCTATCCGACGGCACGGCGATCGCCTGCGATCTGGTGCTCTCGGCGGTCGGGTTGCGTCCGCGCACCGAGCTGGCGGCTGCCGCCGGCCTGGCGGTCAACCGCGGGGTGGTGGTCGACCGTGAACTGCGCAGCTCCCACGCCAACATCTATGCCCTGGGCGATTGCGCCGAGGTCGATGGCCTCAACCTGCAGTACGTCATGCCGCTGATGCACTGCGCTCGCGCCCTGGCCAGAACCCTGGCCGGCCAGCCGAGCACCGTCAGTTACGGGCCGATGCCGGTCACGGTGAAGACCCCGGTGTGCCCGCTGGTGGTTTCGCCGCCGCCGCGCGGCATGCCGGGCGAGTGGACGGTCGAGGGCAGCGGCCGCGACATCAAGGCGCTGTGCCGCGATGCCGACGGGGGCCTGCTCGGCTACGCCTTGACCGGCGCGGCGGTACAGGAAAAGCTCGCCTTGAATAGGCAGTTGCCGGCGCTTCTGGCGTGAGTCTCGGCCGTTCTGGCGTAAATACCCTCGAATTGTCCGGTTAAACTGTCGGACAAGACTGGCGCAGGTCTTGATCACATGCCATTCTCCCTTTGGTCTGCCGCAGAGTAGAGCTGTTGCGGCGCCTTGGGCGCTGTTCTAGAAGAGCAGCACGGACACAACAACAACAAAACCGTCAAAGAGGCATTTATGCGTAAACCGGAACTCGCCGCCGCCATCGCCGAAAAGGCGGATCTGACCAAAGATCAGGCCAACCGTGTACTCAACACCGTACTGGAAGAAATCACCGGTGCACTGAACCGCAAGGACAGTGTGACCTTGGTGGGCTTTGGCACCTTCTTGCAGCGTCACCGCGGTGCTCGCACCGGCAAAAACCCGCAAACCGGCCAGCCGGTCACGATCAAGGCCAGCAACACCGTTGCCTTCAAACCGGGGAAGTCCCTGAAAGACGCGGTCAACTGAGCCTCGTCCGCCCGGAGCCGCCTGGCTCCGGGTGCTCTGCTCCTTCTCTAGAACCTGCTCAGGCAGTCGACGTTCGCCAGTCTTCCCCGCTTTTCGCCGGCTTCGATGGCGGGCTGTGGATCCCTGCAAAAAACACTACAATGCGCCGCCAATTTCCTTCCCCCGTCGAGGCCGTGCGCATGAAATTCCGTTTTCTCCTGTGGATGCTGGGGCGCCTGATGGCCAAGGCCAGCCGTGACAACCCGGCGTTCCAGCAGCAATTGGTCGACCGCAACATGGTGTTCCAGCTGCACACCCTGGATGGCAAGGTGGCCCGTCACTTCATCGTCAAAGACCAGCGCATCAGCAGCAAGCGCGGCCTGGCCAGCCAGCCGGCCTTTGCCCTGGGTTTCAAGGATGCCGCCTACGGCTTCGCCACCATGAGCGCGAAGAACAAGCAGCTGGCCTTTATGCAGGGCATCCAGAACAAGGACATCCAGATCCAGGGCAACCCGGCCCTGGTGATCTGGTTCCAGGGCCTGACCAAGTACCTGATGCCGAAGAAGAGCAGCAGCGAGAAAAAAGCCGCCTGATCCCCCCAGGACGCCGCTGGCCGACGCCGGTTGCATTCGCTAGGCTGGAGCACCGTCACCGTGGATGCCCGCTTATGCGCTTGCCGCTGCTCGTCCTGCTCCTCATCAGCACCCTGGCACACGCCGAACCGGGCAAAGTCGCAGCCTTTGCCCCGGTGTTCGAGCTGGCCGGCATTCGCCTGCTCTGCGAGCAGAGTGCGCCGCTGCTGGCGCGTGGCTTGAGCGAGCGACAGCAGGCGCAACTGGGCGACACCTTCGCCGCCGATGCACTGTGCCAGGATCTGGCCAGGCAGCTCGCCGGCACCTTCGACCAGGCCGTGCTGCAGCAGATCCAGGACGTGCTCGACAGCCCCGTGGCCCGGCGTTTCGGCGCGGCGGAGCGGGCGGTCGGGGAAGACGGCGGCGCGGCGCTGGCCAGCTACCGCATACAGCTTGCCCAGCGGCCGCCGCTCGCAGAGCGTCTGGCGTTGGTACGGCGCCTCGATGGCGCCGCGCACACCAGCGCACTGGCCAGCCTGCTGCGTTACGAAGTGGGCAAGACCCAGGCGCTGTTGGCCCTCATGGCGCGTGGCGATAGCCTCGACGAGCAAACCCTGAGCCGCCAGACCGCCAGCCAGGCCACAGCGCTGCGGGCCTCGAGCGTCGAGGCGGTGGAGTCGTTCATGCTTTATGCCTACCGGCAGATGCCCAGCGCGCAACTGGCCGCTTACGCCGCGCTCTACGAGCAGCCGGCGGTCGCGCTGTTGCTGGAACGCTGCGTGCAGCTGTTGCCACAGCTGTTCGCCGAACGTCGGGCGACGCTCAGGAAGGCGGCGGCCAAGCCCTAGGGCCGCAGAGGCTCGGTTGCGTAGCCGGATAAGCGTCAGCGCAATCCGGGAGCGTCAGCCCGCGCCACTCTTATCAAGTAGTCCGTATGTCATTGATTTTGTGGGTTATCACGGTTCTGTAGGAGTGCGGCCCGGACCGCCCGATCTCGAGCAATCCGCCCGATCTGGGGTAACCCACAATCGGTAGGGTGTCACTCGCCGCAGGCAGTGCACCATGGGTTCACCGGAGCGGCCCAAAAGCTGGCGGGTTGTCGCTGCGCTCCGAAGCCGCCCTACGAGCGGAACGTCGCCCGACCGCTCCTACAGGAGCTCACAAGCTAACAGGTGCGATTGCCCCCCAGTTTGCTGCGCGACAGCGCGGCGTCGAAGACGGGACGGCCGCGCCTACACAAGCCGTCGTAACTCCGAGGAATCGCGACCTCAACGTAGCGGATGGAACTGGCTGGCCAGTTCGCGTAGCGCCACCTCGGCGGAGAGGACTTTGCTCACCGCCTCCTCGGCCTTGTCGCGGCTCAGCGCCAGGGAATCGAGCAGGCTCTGCGGAATCTCGCGTTGCGGGCCGGCGCCGATGCCGCGGTTGCGCAGGAGGTTGACCGCCAGGCACACCAGGTTGGGGTAGGCCGCATGGATGCCGGCATACTCGGGGTCGTGCTGGAAGCGCAGGGCGATGGCCAGTTCTTCGGGCATGTCCCAGTAGCGCATCAGCCAGGTGCCGATCTGCTCGCGGCTGATGCCCAGCAGGTGCTGTTCGATGTAGCTGTGCGACAGGTGTGGATTGACTTCCATATGCCGGCAGATCAGCGAGAAGTGCGGCGGAAAGACATGCGCCAGTACCAGGTAGCCGAAGTTGTGCAGCAGCCCGGCGAGGTAGGTCAGCCCCGCTTCCGGGCGCTGGGCGCGCGGCATGGCCCGGGTCAGGCCCTCGATCACGGCGGCGGTGTAGATCGCCTGTTGCCAATAGGGTGTGGCCTGTTGCGGTTTGTCTTTGGGCAGGCTGAGGGTTTTGCCCAGGGCCAGGCCGAGGGCCAGGTTGATCACCAGATCGAAGCCGAGCACGCGGACGATCGCGTCCTCCACCGAGCGGATCTTGCCGGGCGCGGCATAGTAAGGCGAGGCTGCCCAACTGACCACCTGGGCCGCCAGCGCCGGGTCGGTTTCGACCACGCCGGTGATGTCGTCTACCGTGGCATTCGGGTCGACCCGCAGTTTGATGATTTTCTGCGCGGTTTCCGCCAGTGGCGGGATCTCGATGGTTTCTTCCAGGCGTTGCTGGATGCGCCGCGCGGTGAAGGCGTGCACCGCCTGGGTGATCTCGGCGCGGTCGTCGTCCGGGCGGTCGAGGTTGGGCCGGATCTTGCTCAACGGCTCGCCGATACGGGCGGCGCTGGCCTTGCTCAGCAGGCTCTTGAAGACCTCGCTGGCTATTTCCAGGAGGACGCCGGGTTGGCCGGACTCGATGAACAGGCTCGGCACGTGCAGCAGGCGCTCGTCGTACAGGCAGGGCGAGCTGGTCAACTGCGGCAGGCCGGGCAACACGCCGAGGGCATGCTTGGCGAGCATGCGTTGCAGGCGTTCGGGTTTTACCGCGACCAGTGTGCGCCCAGTCAGCTCGGCCAGGCGATCCAGGGCGAGCAGTTGGCTCTGTGGAAAGAGCACCAGCAAGGCGCCGACCGCATCCTCGAGCAGCACCGCCTGTACCCGTTGCGTAGCGGGTAACCCGGCATGCTCGCGGTGTACCCGATAAGCCAGGCCGAGTTTATCCAGCAGTTGCACGATTACCGGCGGCGGGGTCGCTGCGGTGTCTGGGGCGAGGGCTACATCACTCATATCGAGATCCGGTTCGGGGGCACAAGTGCCCGAAGTATAAACAGCAGGCCAGTGGGCCAAAGGGGTGAGGCGACGGATGCCCTGCGAACTGGTTCACACTTGTCCGTATTGCTGGCCATGGCGCAGCCAGCGCTCGAGCAGTGGGCTGACATGCTGCGGCCAGTGTTCCAGTAGGGCTTGCGCGGCATCGCGCACGGCCGGCAGCAGGTCGGCGTCACGCATCAGGTCGGCGACCTTGAACTGCAGCAGGCCGGTCTGCCGGGTGCCGAGCATTTCCCCCGGGCCGCGCAGCTCCAGATCTTTTTCGGCGATGACGAAACCATCGCAGGTCTCGCGCATGATGCCAAGGCGTTCCCGGCCCAATTGCGACAGCGGCGGGTGGTAGAGCAGTACGCAATGGCTGGCGGTACTGCCGCGGCCAACCCGCCCGCGCAACTGGTGCAGTTGCGCCAGGCCCAGGCGTTCAGGGTTCTCGATGATCATCAGGCTGGCATTGGGCACGTCGACGCCGACCTCGATCACGGTGGTGGCGACCAGCAGTTGCAACTGGCCCTGCTTGAACTGCTCCATCACCGCAGCCTTCTCCGCCGCTTTCATCCGCCCGTGAATCAAGCCGACATTGAGCCCGCCGAGTGCGCTGGCGAGATCCTCGAAGGTGGTCTCGGCGGCCTGGCAGGTCAGCTCCTCGGACTCCTCGATCAGGGTGCAGACCCAGTAGGCCTGACGGCCTTCGTTGCAGGCCGAACGGACCCGTTCGACCACTTCGGGGCGGCGGCTGTCGGCAATCACCAGGGTGTTCACCGGCGTGCGGCCGGGCGGCAGCTCATCGAGGATCGAGGTGTCGAGGTCGGCATAGGCGCTCATCGCCAGGGTGCGCGGTATCGGCGTGGCGGTCATGATCAGCTGGTGCGGGCACATGCGTCCGCCGATGCCTTTCTGGCGCAGGGCCAGGCGCTGTTGCACACCGAAGCGGTGCTGCTCGTCGATGATCACCAGGGCCAGCCGGGCGAATCTGACCTCGTCCTGAAACAGCGCATGGGTGCCTACCACCATGGCTGCGCCGCCGGCGATCCTTTCCAGCGCCGCGACGCGGGCCTTGCCCTTGAGCTTGCCGGCCAGCCAGGCGACCTCGATGCCGAGCGGCGCCAGCCATTTGCTGAAATTGAGGAAGTGCTGCTCGGCGAGGATTTCGGTGGGCGCCATCAGGGCGACCTGGTAGCCGGCCTCCAGCGCCTGCAGCGCGGCGAAGGCGGCGACCACGGTCTTGCCGGCACCGACGTCGCCCTGGATCAGGCGCAGCATGGGCTCGTCCTGGCTGAGGTCATAGGCGATCTCGGCGCCGACCCGTTGTTGCGCACCGGTGGGGGTAAAGCCCAGGTTGGCGAGGTACTGCTGCGGCAGGCGCTTGGCCAGCGGCAGTGCCGGTGCCTGCTGGGCGCGCACGCTTTCGCGCAGGCGTTGCAGGGACAGCTGGTGGGTCAGCAGTTCCTCGAAGGCCAGGCGGTGCTGGGCCCAGTGGCGGCCCTCGGCGAGTTCGGCCTGGTCGGCGTCCGGCGGCGGTCGGTGCAGGTAGCGGATGGCCTGATCCAGCGGGCTCAGCCGGTAGTCACGGGCCAGTTCGCGCGGCAGCCAGTCCGGCAGGCTGTGCGGGCCGAGTCTGGCCAGGGCCTGTTCGCTCAGGCTGCGCAGGCGCTGCTGGGTCAGGCCTTCGGTGCTCGGGTAGATCGGCGTCAGGGTCTGTTCCACGGCAATCGGTTCGCTGGCCGAGAGCGCACGATATTCCGGGTGGTAGATCTCCAGGCCGGAAGAGCCGGGGCGCACCTCGCCGTAGCAACGCACCTGGGTGCCGCGCTTGAGGCCTTCCTTCTGCGCCTGGCTGAAGTGGTAGAAGCGCAGGGACAGGCTGCCGCTACCGTCCTGCAGGCGCACCAGCAGGCTGCGCCGGCGGCCCATGACCACATCGGCGCCGACCACCGTACCTTCGACCACGGCGTCCTGACCGGGGCGCAGTTCGCCGATCGGCACGATGCGGGTGCGATCCTGGTAACGCAGCGGCAGATGGAACAGCACATCCTGCAGGGTTTCCAGGCCGACCCTGGCGAGTTTCTCGGCCAGGGCGGCGCCGACACCTTTCAGCGCGGTGACGGAAACCGCAGCGAGCTCGGTCATGGGGCGTGCCTTAGGCAGTTTTTGCTTGCGGCTGGGCCACCGAGCACAGGCGGATCGAATCGGCCAGGATCTCGATGGCTTTCGGCCGCGGGAAGCTGGCGCGCCAGGCGATGGCCACGGTGCGGAACGGCGTCGGGGCGCTGAGCGGGCGTACTTCGATGATCCCGGGGGCATAGTGGTGGCTGTCCACCGCCGAGAGCGGCAGGATCGACACGCCGAGGCCGGAGGCGACCATGTGGCGGATGGTTTCCAGCGAGCTGGATTCCACCGTGGTGTGCTGGGCGTGTTCTTCGCCGCCCTTGCGCAGGCTCGGGCAGGCCTCCAGAACCTGATCGCGGAAGCAATGGCCTTCGCCGAGCAGCAGCAGGCTCTTGTCGTTGAGCAGTTTGCTGTCGATGGTCTTCATCGCCGCCCAGGGGTGATCGGCCGGCAGCAGCGCGTAGAAGGGTTCGTCGTAGAGCGGCAGGGTCAGCACGTCGGCTTCCTGGAACGGCAAGGCGATGATGATCGCGTCCAGCTCACCGGTGCGCAGCTTGTCGCGCAGCACATGGGTGAAGTTCTCTTCGATATACAGCGGCATCTGCGCCGCCACCCGGTGCAACTGCGGAATCAGGTGGGGAAACAGGTAGGGGCCGACGGTATAGATGGCGCCGATCTTCAGCGGTGCGGTCAGCTGGTTCTTGCCGGCCTGGGCCAGCTCGCGGATGCCCTGGGCCTGCTCCAGGACCTTCTGCGCCTGGGTGACGATGCCTTCGCCGACCGGGGTCAGGCGCACCGCGCTCTTGCTGCGCTCGAAGATCAACACGCCGAGTTCGTCCTCGAGCTTCTTCACCCCCACCGACAGGGTCGGCTGGCTGACATGGCAGCGCTCGGCGGCACGGCCGAAGTGTTGTTCCTGGGCGAGGGTGACGATGTAGCGCAGCTCGGTGAGAGTCATAGTGTTTATCCATTAAGTTGCTGCCAAGCATAGCCTTTGCATTGTAATCAACCAACCGGGCTAGACTGTCTGCCTGTGAATTACTGTTGCCAGTGAATTGAGGGAGGGTTTCATGTCGACTTGCCCGAGTCTGTTGATTGCCGGTTGCGGCGATGTCGGAACGCGCCTCGGCCTGCGTTTGGCGGCGCTGGGCTGGACGGTGCATGGTCTGCGGCGTGCGGTCGAGAGGCTGCCCGCGCAAATCCTGCCGGTTGCCGGGGATCTGCAGGTCGATGGCTGTCCGCCGGCCTGGCCGGCGGCTGAGCTGGATTACCTGGTGTACTGCGCGGCGGCGACCGAGCGCGACGAGGCCGGTTACCGCGCCGCCTACGTCGATGGCCTGCGCCGGGTGCTCGGCTGGCTGGCGCAGCATGGGCAGACACCCAGGCGCTTGCTGTTCGTCTCCAGCAGCAGCGTTTATGCCCAGCAGGCTGGCGAGTGGATCGACGAGACCTCGCCGGCCGAGGCCACCGGTTTTTCCGGGCGCATCATGCGCGAAGCCGAGCAACTGGCCCTGCACAGCGGGATGGCCGCCAGCCTGGTACGCCTGACCGGTATCTACGGGCCGGGCCGTCAGTGGCTGCTCGGCCAGGTGCGCCAGGGCTACAGGGTGGCGAGTGAGCCGCCGCTGTATGGCAATCGGATTCATGTCGATGATGCCGCCGGCTTGCTGGCCTTCCTGCTGCAAACCGATGCCCGTGGGGTGACGCTGGAGGACTGCTACCTCGGCGTCGACGATGAACCGGCGCCGCTGCACGAGGTGTTGGCCTGGTTGCGCGGGCAGTTGGGCGTCAGCCACTGGGCCGAGCAGTCGACGGTGCGTCGCGCCGGCAGCAAACGCTGCAGCAACGCCCGGGCTCGGGCTCTGGGCTGGGCGCCCGAGTACCCGAGCTATCGCGAGGGCTATGGTGCGATCCTGGCGGAGCGCTGAGGTGGACGCCAATCGACTGCTGGCGCGGGCCTGGTTGCCGGGGGTGGAATTGTTCCACGCGGATTTTTCCGGGCAGGCGTTTGGCCGGCACAGCCACGATGCCTTCGCCATCGGCGCCATCCTGCAGGGCGTTGGCGGCTACCAGTGTCGAGGTGCGCGGCATGCCCTGCCGGCAGGCACCCTGTCGCTGATGAATCCGCAAGAGCCGCATACCGGGCATGCCGAGTCCGAGCGCCTGGTGTACCGCATGCTCTATGTCGAAGAGAGTCGTCTGCCGCAATTGCTGGGGCGCAAGCGCCTGCCGCGGGGCTTCGTCGAGCTGAACCCGGCGGACGACGGCGCGGTGGCCCTGGGCCTGGCGCGCCTGGCAACGGCGTTCGAACAGGCGGATGTGTTGACCCTGGAGAGCGAGCTGCTGGCGCTGCTGGAACGGGTGTTCGTGCGCCATGGCGGTTTGCCGGCGGCCCGGGCCGCGCGGCGCGATGGCGGGGTGATCCAGGCCCTGCGCGACTACCTGGAGGCGCATTATGCCGAGGCGGTCAGCCTGGAGCAGTTGGGCCGGCAGTTGCAGCGTCATCCTCGCCATCTGGTCGAGGCGTTTCGCCGCGTCTACGGCGTACCGCCGCATACCTACCTGCTACAGCGCCGGGTCCGCGAGGCCAAGCGCCGCTTGCTTCGGGGCGAGGCGCTGGTGGCGGTAGCGCTGGACCTGGGGTTTTACGATCAGGCGCATTTCTCCACGACGTTCAAGCGCTTTACCGGGGTCAGCCCCGGGCTGTTTCGCCGCTCGACCGCCTGAGAGGCTGTGAAAAAAACTCCCGCCTACGGCGACCGCCCCCCGGACGCCCGCTGCTGACGTAGCGCGCCTTGCCGCGAACGTCTGGAGACGGTCTCGCTACGGCGCTCGATATTTTCACAACCTCTGAGGTTCTTCCAAGACCGACCCTGGCCGCCCCGTTGAGACTGGCTTCCGTTGAATTCGGGAGCCGTTCATGTTCGCCTTGTTTCTGCTGGTCGCCAGCACCCATTTCGCCGCCCTGCTGTCGCCGGGGCCGGACTTCTTTCTGCTGATCCGCGCCGCGTTGCTCAGGGGCCGGCAGCAGGCGGATGGCTGTGCCACCGGGATCGCCCTGGCCAATCTGCTGAGCATGCTGCTGGTCGTGCTGGCCCTCCACCTGTTGCCGGCCCGGAGCGGCTGGCTGTGGCCTGTCTTGCAGATCGCGGGTGGGGTCTATTTCGTCTGGATCGGTGGCCAGGCGCTACGCTCGCGGCGTCAGCTGGAGCTGGCGGTTGTTGTGGCGCGGGAGGCCGGGAGCTGGGCAGGCGGCTTGCGCGAGGGGCTGCTGGTCAGCTGCCTGAATCCCAAGGTGCCGATTTTCTACGCCGGTTTGTTCGGCGTGCTGCGCGATGCGGCGATGCCCGCCTGGGGCTTGGTCCTGAGCATGCTGTGGATGACGCTGGTGGTGCTGGGCTGGGATCTGGCCCTGGTGCGTCTGCTCGGGCAGGCGCGCTGGCGCAGCTGGTTGCAGCGGCGCGTGGCCTGGCTGGATCGGCTGTGCGGCGGTTTGCTGCTGGCGCTCGGCCTGTGGTTGCTGCTGGGGTAGTCGCGTTGCCACCGCCAGGCGCCGGACGGCACGGCGGAGCCGGGACGCATGGCGTGCCCCGATCGAGCCGGACGGCGGGGCGGGTTGCCCCGCCGGCGGACTTATTCGAGGACCAGGATCGCGTCCATTTCCACTTGGGCGCCCTTCGGCAGGGCCGCTACGCCGATGGCGGCGCGGGCCGGATAGGGCTGCTGGAAGTAACGGCCCATGACTTCGTTGACGGTGGCGAAATGAGCCAGGTCGGTGAGGAAGATGTTCAGCTTGACCACGTCCTTGAACGAGCCGCCAGCGGCTTCCATGACGGCCTTGAGGTTCTCGAAGACCTGCACGGTCTGGGCTTCGAAGCCTTCGACCAGTTCCATGGTCTGCGGGTCCAGCGGGATCTGCCCGGACAGGTAGACGGTGTTGCCGGCCTTGATCGCCTGGGAATAGGTGCCGATGGCCGCGGGGGCCTTGTCGCTGTTGATAACGCTCTTGCTCATGGGGACTCCTTGGAAAGAAGCAGCTTCAAGCGGCAAGCCTCAAGCTGCAAGAAAAGGCGGATGTCAGGCTACAGGCTGCAAGCCAAGGCCTGCAAGGGCGGGGACTGTTGCTTGTGGCTTGCAGCTCGTGGCTTGCCACTGCCGTCAGGCTTTTACCCGGGTGATGCGCATCACGCCCTTGAGCGCGCGCAGCTTCTTGATCACCCGCGCCAGGTGCACGCGGTCATGCACGCTGACCACCAGCTGCACGACGCTGATGCGGCCGTCGCGCTCGTCCATGCTGATCTTCTCGATATTGCCGTCGGCGGCGTTGACGCTGCCGGCCAGCAGGGCGATCAGGCCGCGCTGGTGTTCCAGTTCGATGCGCAGTTCGACATTGAATTCGCCGACCACGTCTTTGGCCCATGACAGCTGGATGCATTTTTCCGGGTTGTGGCGGATTTCACCGATGTTCCTGCAGGTTTCCAGGTGCACCACCATGCCCTTGCCGGCGGACAGGTGGCCGACGATCGGGTCGCCGGGAATCGGTGTGCAGCATTTCGCGTAGCTCAACACCAGGCCTTCGGTGCCGCGGATCGCCAGCGGTCCTTCGGCGTTCGGCAGCTGTTCGCCGTCGCTGGCGAGCAGGCGGCGCGCCACCACGAAGGCCATGCGGTTGCCCAGGCCGATGTCTTCCAGCAGGTCCTCGATCACTTCCAGGCGGTATTCGCCGAGCACCGCCTGCACCCGCTCCGGGACCAGCTTGTCCAAGTGGCTGTCGAAGCCGGCCAGGACCTTGTTGAGCAGGCGTTCGCCGAGGCTGATCGACTCGGAGCGGCGCTGCAGCTTGAGGGCGTGGCGAATGTGCGTGCGCGCCTTGCCGGTGACCACGAAATTCAGCCAGGCCGGATTCGGTCGTGCCCCGGGGGCGCTGACGATTTCCACGGTCGAGCCGCTTTCCAGGGCCTGGGACAAGGGCGCCAGGCGGCGGTTTATACGGCAGGCGATGCAGGTGTTGCCGACGTCGGTGTGCACCGCATAGGCGAAGTCGACCGCGGTCGAGCCCTTGGGCAGCTCCATGATCCGGCCCTTGGGCGTGAACACATAGACCTCGTCGGGGAACAGGTCGATCTTCACGCTCTCGATGAATTCCAGCGAGTTGCCGGCGCGCTGCTGCATCTCCAGCACGCCCTTGACCCACTGGCGGGCGCGGGCGTGGGTGCCCTTGGGCTGGTCGACTTCGTTGGACTTGTACAGCCAGTGCGCGGCGATACCGTTGTTGGCCATCTCCTCCATCTCGTGGGTGCGGATCTGGATTTCGATGGGCACGCCGTGCATGCCGAACAGGGTGGTGTGCAGCGACTGGTAGCCGTTGGCCTTGGGGATCGCGATGTAGTCCTTGAAGCGTCCCGGCAGCGGCTTGTACAGGTTGTGTACGGCGCCGAGCACGCGGTAGCAGGTGTCGACCTTGTCGACCACGATGCGGAAGGCGTAGACGTCCATGATCTCGTTGAACGCCTTACGCTTGCCGCGCATCTTCTGGTAGATGCCGTAGAGGTGCTTCTCGCGGCCGATCACCTCGCCTTCCAGGCCTTCGCGGGCCAGGCAGTGGGTCAGCGATTCTTCGATCTTGTTGACGATTTCCTTGCGGTTGCCACGGGCGCGGCGCACCGCGGCGCGGATGCGATCGGAGCGCATCGGGTGCATGGCCTTGAAGCCCAGGTCCTCGAATTCCACGCGCATGCTGTGCATGCCCAGGCGGTTGGCGATGGGGGCGTAGATTTCCAGGGTTTCCTTGGCGATGCGCCGGCGTTTCTCGCCGGACAGCACTTCCAGGGTGCGCATGTTGTGCAGGCGGTCGGCCAGCTTGACCAGGATCACGCGGATATCGCGGGCCATGGCCATGGCCATCTTCTGGAAGTTCTCGGCCTGCGCCTCGGCCTTGGTCTCGAAATTCATCTGGGTCAACTTGCTGACCCCGTCGACCAGTTCGGCCACGGTCTCGCCGAACTGGGTGTTCAGCGCTTCCTTGGCGATACCGGTGTCTTCGATCACGTCGTGCAGCATGGCCGCCATCAGGCTCTGATGGTCCATGTGCATGTCGGCCAGGATGTTCGCCACCGCCAGCGGATGGGTGACGTAGGCTTCGCCGCTGCGGCGGCGTTGGCCGTCGTGGGCTTGTTCGGCGTAGAAATAGGCGCGACGAACCAGGTTGACCTGGTCGTTATCCAGGTAGCCCGACAGTCGATCGGCGAAGGCGTCTATGCTCGGCATGGATGACCTCCCAGCCGACTCTTGTGACCCTGCGCCGTACGACTTCGACCAGGCATAGGCTTACAGAGGCTCGTTGGCCTCATCCTCGAAGGCCGCGAACAGCGGCTCTTCTTCGATGATTTCGTCTTGGGCGATGACGTCGTAGCTCATCAGGCCGGCAGCGATTTCACGCAGGGCGACCACGGTAGGCTTGTCATTTTCCCACGCCAGTTTCGGCTCTTTGCCGCCGGTGGCGAGCTGGCGCGAACGCTTGGTGGCGAGCATGACCAGTTCAAAACGGTTCTCAACGTGATCCAGGCAATCTTCGACGGTAACGCGAGCCATGGTCTTCCTCGTAGCGTATGCAAAATAAGGCTGGCCCAGTGGGGCGAGCGGACTGATTAGTTTAAAAAACAACCAGTGTTAATGGAAGCTTTGTTTTCATCAACTATAAGCTTATGTCATAAGCAGTCTATGCAGAGCCACTGCTCAAGGCGGCTCTGCGTATGGCTCAGAGCTTACAGGGTGCCGCTGCCTTTAGGCCAGTAGCTCGCTGAGCAGGCCGCGATGACGCTGTTGTTGCGGGCTTTGCAGCAGCTGGTTGGCGCGGAAGATGGCCTTCAGGTCGCTGAGCGCGTGGGCGAAGTCGTCGTTGATCAGCAGGTAGTCGTATTCGACGTAGTGGCCCATTTCACTGACCGCCTCGCGCATGCGCTGTTCGATGATCTCGCCGCTGTCCTGGCCGCGATTGGTCAGGCGGTGGCGCAGCGCCTCCTGGGTCGGCGGCAGGATGAAGATGGACCTGGACTGGGGCATCAGGCGGCGCACTTGCTGGGCACCCTGCCAGTCGATTTCCAGAATCAGGTCGAAGCCTTCGAGGAGCGTCTGCTCGACCCAGGCTTGCGAGGTGCCGTAGAGGTTGCCGAAGACTTCGGCATGCTCGAGCAGTTCGCTGTTGTCGATCATCGCGTGAAACTGCTCGCGGCCGACGAAGTGGTAATTCACCCCTTCCACCTCGCCGGGGCGCATGGCGCGCGTGGTGTGCGAGACCGACACGCGGATCTGCGGCTCGCTGTCGATCAGCGCCTTGACCAGGCTGGTCTTGCCGGCGCCGGACGGGGCGGAAATGATGTAGAGGGTGCCGGTGGTGATGGCCATAAGGGGTTCCCGGGACTGGCTGTATTAGGTCTTTAAAAACGTAGCGAGCGACGGCTAGGCCGGGCGCGCAGTAAGGCGAAGTCAGGCGAGAAAGCGGACTGGGCTCGCACTCGAGTTTACGACTGTAAATGAGCATTTCGAGCCTGATTTATTCGCTTCGCTCCCCTTGCGGGCCAGCCTTTGGCTGTTACTCCGCTTTGCTTCGTTTCAACGCGGCATAGCCTAGCGCAGTAGTTTTTTACTCGATGTTCTGCACTTGTTCGCGCATCTGCTCAATCAGCACCTTGAGGTTGACCGCGGCCTGGGTGCTGCGGGTGTCGAAGGCCTTGGAGCCGAGGGTGTTGGCTTCGCGGTTGAGTTCCTGCATCAGGAAGTCCAGGCGTCTGCCGGCTGCGCCGCCGCTCTTGAGTACGCGGCGCACTTCGCTGACGTGGGTGCTCAGGCGATCCAGCTCTTCGGCGACATCGCTTTTCTGCGCGAGTATCACCAGTTCCTGCTCCAGGCGCTGCGGGTCGAGTTCGGCCTGCAGTTCGGCGCTGCGGTCGAGGATTTTCTGCCGTTGCATGGCGAGCATCTGCGGTACCAGTTCGCGCAGGGCCGCGACTTCGCCGTCAATACTGTCCAGGCGCTCGTTGAGCAGTTTGGCCAGTTCGATGCCTTCGCGCGAGCGGCTCTGCTTGAGCTCGTCCAGTGCTTGCTTGAACAGGCCCAGGGCGGCTTTGTTGAGTGCTTGCGGGTCGGCGGCGTCGGCGACCAGCACCCCGGGCCAGCTCAGGACTTCCAGGGGGTTGAGTGGCGCCGGATGCTTGATCAGGCTGGCGACGCTCTCGGCGGCGGCGACCAGTTGGGCGGCGCGTTCGCGGTCCACTTGCAGCGGCTTGCCGGCGCTGTCCTCGGCGAAGCGCAGGGTGCATTCGACTTTGCCGCGCGACAGACCATTGCGCAGCGCCTCGCGCACGGCGCCTTCGAGGTCGCGCAAGGCCTCCGGCAGGCGCAGGTGCGGCTCCAGGTAACGGTGGTTGACCGAGCGCAGTTCCCAACTCAGGGTGCCATTGGTCCCGGCCTGCTCGGCGCGGGCGAAGGCAGTCATGCTGTGGATCATGGGCGAACCTCGCGGAAAGTCGGTACTGGCGGGCGTGCCCTGCGGGGCCCGCGGAATCATGAAAGTCGTATGCGGCACGTCCGTTGCCCTCATCCGGCGCTAGGAGGGCATCGCAGCGCGACTTTCATGGTTAAAGGCGCGAGATTGTAGCGCAGTGCGTCGGTCGCTCCCAATTCGGCATGTCGTTGCTGGCGTACGCCCCCTATAATGGCTCGCAGATTTCTATATAGAGTAGGTATTCCTTGATGAAACGTCCCAGTGGCCGCAGCGCCGATCAGTTGCGCTCGATCCGTATCACCCGCAACTACACCAGGCACGCCGAAGGCTCGGTGCTGGTGGAGTTCGGCGACACCAAGGTGATCTGCACGGTCAGCGTCGAATCGGGCGTGCCGCGCTTCCTCAAGGGGCAGGGCCAGGGCTGGTTGACCGCCGAGTACGGCATGCTGCCGCGCGCCACCGGCGAGCGTAACCAGCGCGAGGCCAGCCGCGGCAAGCAGGGCGGTCGCACCCTGGAAATCCAGCGCCTGATCGGTCGCTCGCTGCGCGCTGCGCTGGACATGAGCAAGCTGGGCGAAAATACCCTGTACGTCGACTGCGACGTGATCCAGGCCGATGGCGGTACCCGTACCGCATCGATCACCGGCGCCATGGTGGCCCTGATCGACGCGCTGAAGGTGATCAAGAAGCGCGGCGGCCTGAAAGGCGGCGATCCGCTCAAGCAGATGATCGCTGCGGTATCGGTCGGCATGTACCAGGGCGAGCCGGTGCTCGACCTGGATTACCTGGAAGACTCCGCCGCGGAAACCGACCTGAACGTGGTCATGACCAGTGCGGGCGGCTTCATCGAGGTGCAGGGCACCGCCGAAGGCGCGCCTTTCCAGCCGGCAGAGTTGAATGCCATGTTGGCCTTGGCGCATAAGGGCGTGAGCGAATTGTTCGAGTTGCAGCAGGCAGCATTGGCCGATTGAGCGTTTGACGTTCTGCTAAGGAGGGTGACCATGGAACCGCAGGATCTTGTACCGGCCCCCACTCCAGAGGCTCGACAGTGGGCGATGTTCTGCCACTATGCGGCGTTCTTCTGGTTTTTGGTGCCGATGATCGGCAATGTAATCGGGCCCTTGATCGTCTGGCAGTTGAAGAAGGACCTCGACCCCTTCGTCAATGAGCAGGGCAAGGAAGCGCTGAACTTTCAGATCACCTTCAGCCTGGCCATGATCGTTTGCGGCATCCTGGCCTGGGTGGTGATCGGCTTCCCGCTGATGCTGCTGGTCAGCATCAGCGCGCTGGTGCTGACGATCATTGCCGGGATCAAGGCCAATGCCGGGGAGGCCTATCGCTACCCGATTTGCTGGCGCCTGGTGAAGTAGCGTTCTACCCGCAGAAACAACAAAGCCGGCGCGATGCCGGCTTTGTTGTTTCTGCGGGTCGCGTTAGACGCTGAGAATCCAGTCGTAATCGACGATCAGCGGTGCATGCTGGGAGAAGCGTGGCTGGCGCGGCAGGCGCGCCGTGCGCACGCTGCGGCGCATGCCGGGGGTGAGCAGGTGATAGTCGAAGCGATAGCCCAGGTTGAGCAATTCGGCCTGCTCGCTGTCCGGCCACCAGCTGAACTGGTCACCTTCGCGGCTGACTTCGCGCAGGGCATCGACATAGCCCATGCTGCCGATCACTTCATCCAGCCAGGCGCGCTCCGGCGCCAGGAAACCCGGTGATTGCTGGCAGTCGCGCCAGTTCTTCACGTCGATCTTCTGGTGTGCCACGTGCAGCGAGCCGCAATAGATGTACTCGCGGCGCTTGCGCCGCTGCTTGTCCAGGTAATGGGTGAAATCGTCCATGAACTTGAATTTCTGATTCAAGCCCTCGTCGCCGTCCTGCCCGGATGGCAGCAGCAGAGTGGCGATACTCACCTTGTCGAAATCGGCCTGCAGGTAGCGCCCATAGCGATCGGCCATTTCAAAGCCGAGACCGCTGATTACCGCCTTGGGTTGCAGCCGCGAATACAGTGCCACGCCACCTTGGCTTGGTACTTCGGCATCGCAGGCATAGAGGAAATAGCCATCCAGTTGGAAGGCTTGGTCGTCCAGCTCAAAGGCGGAGGCGCGGGTGTCCTGCAGGCAGATGACGTCGGCATTCTGCGCTTGCAGCCAACTGAGCAAACCGCGCTCGACTGCAGCGTGAATACCATTCACGTTCACACTGATGATCCGCATAAATGGCCCCTAAAAACACGTGCGTGTATGATACCCGAGCTCGTCTCCAATAAGCTAAATTCCTAGCTAAATCCGTGCCGTCCGGGGCTTTTCATGCAAGCGTACCAGCGCGACTTCATTCGTTTTGCCATTGATCGCGGGGTTCTGCGCTTTGGCCAGTTCACCCTCAAATCGGGGCGCACCAGCCCGTATTTCTTCAATGCCGGGCTGTTCGACAGCGGTCTGGCACTGGCCCGGCTGGGACGCTTTTACGCCGCGGCGGTGGTCGACAGCGGAATTCCCTTCGATGTGCTGTTTGGCCCAGCCTACAAGGGCATCCCGCTGGCGGCGACTACCGCGGTGGCGCTGGCCGAGCATCATCAGCGCGATGTGCCCTGGTGTTTCAATCGCAAAGAGGCCAAGGCGCACGGCGAAGGGGGCAGCCTGGTCGGCGCGCCGCTGGCCGGCAAGGTGCTGATCGTCGATGATGTGATCACCGCCGGCACCGCGATCCGCGAGGTGATGCAGATCATTCAGGCCCAGGGGGCGCAGGCCGCAGGCGTACTGATTGCGCTGAATCGTCAGGAGCGTGGCCAGGGCGAGCTGTCGGCGATCCAGGAGGTCGAGCGCGATTTCGGCATGCCGGTGGTGAGCATCGTGTCGCTCGAGCTGGTGCTGGAATACCTGGCAGACGATGCCGAACTCAAGCAGTATCTGCCGGCGGTGCAAGCCTACCGCGCCGAATATGGAATCTGACTCCTCGACCTAGGGTGCTGTCTCGATGCGCAAACCGGCTCTGCTCCGCTGTTCGCTGTTGTTCGGATTGCTGCTGCCGATTGTGGCGGGCGCCACCGAGTTGTATCGCTATACCGACGATCAGGGCGTTACCGTGCTCAATCGTCAGGGCGTGCCGCCGGAGTTCATCGGCCGGGGCTATGAGGTGCTCAATGACCAGGGGCGGGTGATCAAGGTCGTCCCGCCGGCCCCGAGCGCCGAGGAGATGCAGCGTTTGCTGGCCGACAAGGCCCGCGCCAACTCCGATGCCCAGCTGCTGCGCCTGTACAGCACGCCCGAGGACATCGATCGGGCCCGCGATCGCAAGCTGGCCGAGCTGGACGGGTTGATCGGCGTGGCGCGCAGCAACTTGCAAGTGGCGCGCCTGCAGCAGGACAACTTGCAGAGCCAGGCGGCGGATCATGAGCGGGCCGGGCGGGCAGTGCCGGAGCACCTGCTGGCGCAGATCGACAATCAGAAGGACGAGCAGCTGCGTCAGTACAAGGACATTGCCCGCTACCAGGAAGCGCGCAAGCAGGCCCAGGCCAGCTTCGCCGCCGATCGCCAGCGTCTCGCCGAGCTGCTGGGCAAGCGGCGCTAGTTGGGCTCACACCCTCTATCGGCCGGTAGGGGCTATTCCTGCGGGACGCAGTGCTCATAGCCGCGCACCTTGTCGCGCAGCCACTGCGGCAGAGGTCGGCTGCGGCGGCTGGCGCTGTCGGCATGCACGTAGATCACTTCACCGCCAGTCAGTGCCTCGCCCCCGCGCCAGATGCCCAGGTTGAAACTCAGGCTGGAGCGCCCCAGGCGGCCAACGCGCACGCCAATCTCCAGCAGATCGTCGAAGCGCGCCGGCGCCAGATACTCGAGTACCGTCTTGATCGCGAAGAAGTCGCCGCCGTCGCGGCTCAGGTCAGCCGGGTAGGCGATGCCCAGGGCACGAAAGTATTCGGTGATGGCGACATCGGCATAGGTCAGGTAGTGGCCGTTGAACACGATGCTCTGAGGGTCGACTTCGGCCCAGCGCACCCGCAGCGGGTGGAAGAAGCGGAAGGCGTCACGGGAGGGTGTGGCGGTCATGGCGAGGCTCTGCTGTGTCGGTGAGGTCGCTAGAGCTTCGACGCACAGCCGCAGAACGGCAAGTGACAGGCAGGCTTATTCGAGGGGCGAATCGGCCCGAGCCAGTCGGGCCGATTTGCGTGTTGTGATGTCAGTGACGCTTGCGGTTGCAGATCTGGGTACCGACACCGCTGTCGGTGAAGATTTCCAGCAGCACCGCGTTGGGCACCCGGCCGTCGATGATGTGCGCGCTGGTTACACCGCCCTGAACCGCTTCGAGGGCGCAGCGGATCTTCGGCAGCATGCCGCCGTAGATGGTGCCATCGGCGATCAGGCCGTCGACCTGTTCGGTGGTCAGGCCGGTGAGCACCTCGCCCTGCTTGTCCATCAGGCCGGCGATGTTGGTCAGCAGGATCAGTTTCTCGGCCTTCAAGGCTTCGGCGACCTTGCCGGCGACCAGGTCGGCGTTGATGTTGTAGGACTCGCCTTGCGCGCCGACACCGATCGGCGCGATGACCGGGATGAAGTCTCCCTTGACCAGCATGTTGAGCAGGTCGGTATTGACCCCGGTGACCTCGCCGACGTGGCCGATGTCGATGATTTCCGGGGTGGTCATCTCAGGGGTCTGGCGCGTCACGGTGAGCTTCTTGGCGCGGATCAGTTCGGCGTCCTTGCCGGTCAGGCCGATGGCGCTGCCGCCGTGGCGGTTGATCAGGTTGACGATGTCCTTGTTGACCTGGCCGCCGAGGACCATTTCCACCACGTCCATGGTCTGTGCATCGGTCACGCGCATGCCGTCGATGAAGTGGCTCTCGATCGACAGGCGCTTGAGCAGGTCGCCGATCTGCGGACCGCCGCCATGCACCACCACCGGATTGATGCCGACCGCCTTCATCAGCACGATGTCGCGGGCGAAGTTGGTTTTCAGTTCGTCGCTTTCCATGGCGTTGCCACCGTACTTGACCACCAGGGTCTTGCCGACGAAGCGGCGAATGTACGGCAACGCTTCGGACAGGACTTTGGCAATGTTGCTGGCGGCATCACGTTCGAGGGTCATGCGGGACTCCATGGCTAATCTCAATCAAAACGGCAAAGTGATATCGGGTGCAGCGCTATACAGTTGCGCGCGGAAGACTTCCTTGATGCGCTCGAGCTCTTCCTCGCTGTCGGCCTCGAAGCGCAGCACCAGCATCGGTGTGGTGTTGGAGGCACGTACCAGGCCCCAGCCCTTAGGGTAGTCGACGCGCACGCCGTCCAGGGTGGTGAGGTTGGCCTCGCCCCAGTGGCCGTCGCGCTGCAGGCTGTCGATGATGCTGAATTTGCTCTGCTCGGTAACCAGGATATTGATTTCCGGAGTGGAAATATCGCAGGGGAAGGCCGCGAACACCTGTTCGGCGTCGCGCTTGTCCTGGCTGAGGATTTCCAGCAGGCGGGCGGCGCTGTAGACACCATCGTCGAAGCCGAACCAGCGCTCCTTGAAGAAGATGTGCCCGCTCATCTCGCCGGCCAGCAGGGCGCCGGTTTCCTTCATCTTTTTCTTGATCAGCGAGTGGCCGGTTTTCCACATCACCGGGCGGCCGCCGTAGCCGCTGATCAGCGGGGTCAGGCGGCGGGTGCACTTGACGTCGAAGATGATGTCGGCACCGGGATTGCGCGACACCACGTCCTTGGCGAACAGCATCAGCAGGCGATCCGGGTAGATGATGGTGCCCTTGTTGGTCACCACGCCGACCCGGTCGCCGTCGCCGTCGAACGCCAGGCCGAGGTCGGCCTGCTCTTCCTTGACCTTGGCGATCAGGTCGACCAGGTTTTCCGGCTTGCCCGGATCCGGGTGGTGGTTGGGGAAGGTGCCGTCAACCTCGCAGAACAGCGGGATCACGGTGCAGCCCAGGGCTTCGATCAGCTGCGGGGCGATTACCCCGGCGGCGCCGTTGCCGCAGTCGACCACGACCTTCAGCGGTTTGGCCGTGGCGATATCGTCGCGAATATGATTGAAGTAGCGCTCCAGCACATCGACCTGTTCGACCGTACCGACGCCGCTGACCAGGTCGTTGGTGTCGATGCGGGTCTTGAGCGCCTGAATCTGTTCGTTGGCCAGGGTGTCGCCGGCGATGACGATCTTGAAACCGTTGTAATCCGGCGGATTGTGGCTGCCGGTGAGCATCACCGCGGATTTGCCCGCGAGTATATGGCCGGCGTAGTAGACCACCGGGGTTGGCACCATGCCGACATCGCTGACGTTGCAGCCGCAGTCGAGCAGGCCCTGGATCAGTTGTCCAACCAGCTCCGGGCCGGACAGGCGGCCGTCACGGCCCACCGCAATATTCGGTTCGCCCTGCGCCAGGCTCTGCGAGCCGATCGCGCGGCCGATCCAGTAGGCGGTCTGCGCGGTCAGGCTGCTGCCGACCACGCCGCGAATGTCGTAGGCGCGGAAGATGTCGGCGGGCACTTTTGGCGCTGAATTGAGGTTATTCATAACGGGGTTTTGCTCCAGTCCCAGGAGATCCTGGTCTTCGTCGAGAATGTCGATATCGAGGATATCGGTGTCTTGAAACAGCGGATCGATCAACCCGGGCGTCTGGTTGGGTACCGCTGCGGGCGAAGCGCTGCCGGCGCTGTTGGGGGCTTCCGTTATTTTGCTGGTGTGGCGCGAGAGGCGCGCCAGGGTTTTTGCCAGGCTGTCGAGCGCCGGCAGGCTCAGGCTGAAAGCTTTGACGGCTTTACCGGCTGAGAGTTCTTTAACCAGTTGCTCAAGTTGCAATGCATCCCGGTGCAGGCGTTGTTGCTGGCCGCGGTACACCAGGTAGAGGCCAAGCAGGGCGCCGGCCAGTGCCAGCAGAGTCGCGAGGCCTGGCAACATGGGGGAGAAGGCCGCTGCGGTCAGGCGCGGGCCTGGAGTGAAGCTAAGCTGCCAGTTCGGATTGCCGCTATCGAGGCGTTGGGCCTCGCCTTGTGCTTGGCCGCGTTGCGTCAGCAGTTGGCCGGCGGTGTTGCCGAATTGCTGAATCAGTTGCAGTTGGCCGGCGTCGCCCGGTAGCGGCGGCAAGGTGGCCAGCAGGCGGTTCAGCTCGACGGCCAGCAGCAGGGTGCCCTGTGCCGGTTGGTCATCACCTTGGCGCAGTGGCGCTGCGCTGTAGACCAGCCAGCGCTGGCCGATCTTGTAAGCCTCGGCCGCAGGCGTCTGGCCGTTTTCCACGCGGCGCAGCATATCCAGCGCAGCAAAGTTCATCGGGGCGTCCCGGCCCATGTCCTGCACGGCTTCGCCGCGCGCATTGAGGTGCGCATCGATCACGCCATCCCAGTAGCGCAGATTGCGTTCGGCCGCCCGCACCTGCTGGCTGTCGTGGCTTTGCAGCGCTTGTAACAGTTCGGGATTGCGCGCCGCGGCGCTGGTGTCGGCGGCCAGCTGGCGCACTGCCTGTTGCAAGGTTGCCGCTTGCGCGCCTCCCCAGGCCTGGGCGAGTTGCTGCTGTTGTTGTTGCTGCATGCTGCTGAACAGGCCGAGCCAGAGCAGCGCGCCGGCTAGAAGCACGCCGCCGATAACGGCCGGCAGGCCCGGCAGCAGGGCCTTTGCGGTCTGTCTGCCGATGCCGGGCGGCTGCCCGGCCGGGCTGCTGGCGTCCTTGGCGGTGCGCTTGAAGCGTTTCATCGAACGTCTCCTTGGCGGTTCGTCCTGAAAGGGGGTATCACTCAGTGGCTGCCGGAATGGCCAAAGCCGCCGCTGCCGCGCTGGCTTTCGTCGAACTCCTCGACCAGCTCGAAGTGCGCCTGCACCACCGGCACCAGGATCAGTTGGGCGATGCGCTCGCCGATGGCCATGCTGAAGGCGCTTTGCCCACGGTTCCAGCAGGACACCATCAGCTCGCCCTGGTAGTCCGAGTCGATCAGGCCGACCAGATTGCCGAGGACGATGCCGTGCTTATGGCCGAGGCCCGAACGCGGCAGGATCATCGCCGCCAGGCCAGGGTCGCCGATATAGATCGACAGGCCGGTGGGGATCAGCACGGTTTGCCCGGGCTCGAGGATCAGTTCCTGCTTGAGCATGGCGCGCAGGTCGAGGCCGGCGGAGCCCGGGGTGGCGTACTGCGGCAGGGGGAATTCGCTGCCCAGGCGCGGGTCGAGGATTTTGGCTTGTAAGGCGTGCATGTCAGGCTCTGCGGTCGGTGAATGAGGGCATCAGGTGCGCTGCAAGCGGTCGGCGATAAAGGCCACCAGTTGGCGGGCGATCTTGCCTTTGCTGGTCTGCGCGAAGCTGCTTTGCTGGAGGTCGCGATCGATGATGGTGATGGCGTTTTCCTCGCTGTTGAAGCCGATGCTCGGGTTGGCCACGTCGTTGGCGACGATCAGGTCGAGGTTCTTGTCCTGCAGCTTGCGCGAGGCATAGCCCAGCAAATTCTCGGTCTCGGCGGCGAAGCCGACGCTGAATGGTCGGTCGGCGCGTCCTGCCAGGGTGGCGAGGATATCCGGGTTGCGCACCATTTGCAGGAGCAGGCCGTCGCCGCTGGCAGGATCTTTCTTCAATTTGTGCTGGGCGACCACTTCCGGACGGTAATCGGCGACGGCGGCCGCGGCGATCAGCAGATCGCAGGGCATGGCGGCTTCGCAGGCGGCGAGCATGTCGCGGGCGCTGACCACGTCGATGCGGCTGACCCGGTCCGGGGTCGGCAGGTGCACCGGGCCGCTGATCAGGGTGACCCTGGCGCCGGCTTCGGCGGCGGCCTCGGCGAGGGCGAAGCCCATCTTGCCGGAGCTGTGATTGGTGATGTAACGCACCGGGTCGATGTTTTCCTGGGTCGGCCCCGCGGTGATCAGCACGTGCTTGCCGGTCAGCGCCTGGTTCTGGAAGCAATCGGCGGCGCATTGCGCCAGCTCGTCGGCTTCGAGCATGCGGCCGAGGCCGACGTCGCCGCAGGCCTGGCTGCCTGCGGCGGGGCCGAACAGGCGCATGCCGCGCTCGCCGAGCAACTGGGCGTTGGCCTGGGTGGCCGGATCGCGCCACATCGCCTGGTTCATCGCCGGTGCCAGGGCGACCGGGGCATCGGTCGCCAGCACCAGGGTGGTCAGCAGGTCGTCGGCGACACCCTGGGCCAGGCGCGCCATCAGGTCGGCGGTGGCCGGGGCGATCAGCACCAGATCGGCCCAGCGCGCCAGTTCGATATGGCCCATGGCGGCTTCGGCGGCGGGATCGAGCAGATCCAGGTGGACCGGGTGGCCGGACAGGGCCTGCAGGGTCAGCGGCGTGATGAACTCGCGGCCGCCACGGGTCATGACCACATGCACGTCGGCGCCCTGATCGCGCAGGCGGCGAACCAGCTCTGCGCTCTTGTAGGCGGCAATACCGCCACCCACGCCGAGAACGATGCGTTTTCGATATAGCCGCTGCATAGGCCTGCCTTGTCTTGGGGTGGATGTACGCCGCGACTGTGACGCTTGCCTGGCGACCGCTGGGAGCGTCCCAAGTCCGACTGGCCGCAGACCAGTCACCGCGCAAAAAGTTGGGCTAAGATAGCACAGCAGCCGCAGTGGAAAAGCGGCACTAGGCGCTTGCCGGACCAAGGCCGCAGGGCCGTTTCAGGGAGGCAGGCGCAGGGCTCGACAGGGAGGTGCTATGAGTATTCGCGATTGGCCCGCGGCGGAACGCCCGCGGGAGAAACTTCTGGCCCAGGGGGCCGTTACCCTGACCGACGCCGAATTACTGGCGATCTTCCTGCGTACCGGCGTGGCCGGGCAGAGCGCGGTGGATCTGGCGCGTCATCTGCTCGGCGATTTCGGTGGGCTGCGCGCGTTGATGCAGGCGGATTTGCCGTCCTTCAGCCGGCGTCTTGGGTTGGGCCCGGCCAAGTTCGCCCAGCTGCAGGCTGTACTGGAGATGGCCCGCCGGCACCTGGCCGAGCAGTTGCGGCGGGATTCGGCGCTGGAGAGTCCGCAGGCGGTGCGCGACTACCTCAAGGCCCTGTTGCGGCATGAGCCGCATGAGGTGTTCGGTTGCCTGTTTCTCGATGCCAAGCATCGGGTGCTGGCCTTCGAGGCGCTGTTCCACGGCTCCATCGACAGCGCCAGCGTCTATCCCCGTCAGGTGGTCAAGCGTGCGCTGGCGCATAACGCCGCGGCGCTGATCCTGACCCACAACCATCCCTCGGGCGTGGCCGAGCCAAGCCAGGCGGACCGGGTACTGACCCGGCGTCTGAAGGAAGCGCTGGAGCTGGTCGATGTGCGGGTGCTCGATCACTTCATCGTCGGCGACGGCGAGCCGCTGTCGATGGCCGAGTACGGCTGGTTGTAGGTTGGCGCTGAGCGCAGCGAAGCCCAGCGGCGATGTCCGGCTGGACTTCGGCGGTGCGCCTGCCATCGCCCGTTGGGCTTCGTCGCTGCGCTCCTCAACCCAACCTACGACTCGGCCGGTGGTCGGGTCGGGCCGCCAAGCCCAACACAGGGCCACTCAGGGGTTCAAGCGCACCTTGGCGAAATCCTGGCGGCCGAAGGGGCTGACCTGGTAGCCCTCGACTTCCTTGCGGATCAGGGCATAGGCGGTCGGGTGGGCCAGGGGCAGCCACAGGGCCTGCTGCTGGATGATCCGCTGCGCGTCCCGATAGATCTGGCTGCGCTGCGCCTGGTCGCTGGCGGTTTTGCCGGCGGCGATCAGTTTGTCCAGTTGCGGGTCGCAGTAGCGGGCGAAGTTCAGCCCCGACTCGAGCGAGGCGCAGGCGAATTGC
Organism: Pseudomonas sp.; assembly: GCF_041601375.1. Classification (GTDB taxonomy): domain Bacteria; phylum Pseudomonadota; class Gammaproteobacteria; order Pseudomonadales; family Pseudomonadaceae; genus Aquipseudomonas. The sequence continues at coordinate 33,583 of NZ_JBFIIG010000005.1, forward strand.
GGGGTGAGGAAATTGTCCGGGTCGCCATTGTCGCCGGCCCAGCCCATGAACAGCAGGTCGTGTTCGCCGGCCTTGGCGCGGCGGATCAGTTCGCCCCATTCGATCACGCGGATCTCGGCTTGAATGCCGACTTTGCCCAGGTCGGCTTGTAGCAACTGGGCGCCGAGGCTCGGGTTGGGGTTGAGCAGGCTGCCGCTGGGACGGGTCCAGATGCTGGTCTTGAAGCCCTCGGGCAGGCCGGCCTCGGCCAGCAGGGCGCGGGCCTTGGCCGGGTCATGGGCATAACCGGACAGTTCCGCGGCATAGCTCCAGGTGTTGGGCGGGTAGGGGCCGTTGGCGGCCTCGGCGCTGTTCTCGAACACCGCTTGCAAGTAGCTGGCCTTGTCGAAGGCCAGGTTGATCGCCTGGCGCACGGCGGTTTTATCCAGCGGCGCATGCTGGCTGTTGATGCCGACGAAGGCGGTCATGAAGGCCGCCGTGTGCACGCTCTTCAGCTCGGCGTCGGCGGCGCTGGCCTGCACGTCCTGCGGTTTCGGCGAGAGGGCGATATGGCATTCGCCGCGGCGCAGCTTCTGCAGGCGCACATTGGCGTCCGGGGTGATGGCGAACACCAGGCGCTCCACCGCGGGCTTGCCGGCAAAATACTCGGGGTTGGCGTCATAGCGCACCACCGCGTCTTTCTGGAAGCGCTTGAAGACGAAGGGCCCGCTGCCGATCGGCTGGCTGTTGAGCCGCTCCGGGGTGCCGGCGGCGAGCAACTGGTCGGCGTATTCGGCGGAATAGACCGAGGCGAAACCCATGCTCAGGGTGGCGAGAAAAGTGGCGTCGGGGCGGCTCAGGGTGAAGCGCAGGCTGTGTTCGCCGAGCTTGTCGATGCTCTTGATCAGGCTGGGCAGTTGCATCGATTGGGCGTGCGGGTAGCCGCCGGGGGCAGTCTTGTGCCAGGGGTGGGTCGGGTCGAGCATGCGCTGGAAGCTGAACAAGACGTCGTCGGCGGTCAAGGGGCGGCTGGGGCTGAAATAGTCGGTTTCGTGGAAGGCGACATCTTCGCGCAAGACAAAGCTGTAGCTCAGGCCGTCCTTGCTGACGTCCCAGCTCTGCGCCAGGCTGGGCAGCAGCTGGCCGCTGCCGGCATCGAAGTCCACCAGGCGGTTCATCAGCACGTCGGCCGAGGCGTTGGTGGTGGTCAGCGAGTTGTATTGCACGACGTCGAAGCCATCCGGGCTGGCTTCGGTGCAGACACTAAGCGTAGCGGCCTGAACCAATAGCGGACTCAGCAGGCCGGTCAATAGCAGCGTTGGGGTGGCGAGGCGCATGACAGACTCCTTGATAATGCGGTGCGCGCACACCAGGCGCGCCGACAAAGGTTTCACCCTAGACCATAACGCGCGGCCAGAACAGCGGACTTGTCGACGAGCGGTAGGCTGAGGCTGGCGCCTGCGCTGCTGGCCCGGAGACCGCTGTTGCGCAGCAGGTGCCTGCGGGTCGAAAGTGCGGTTAGCCTTGTTGCACGCCTGGCTTTCTGGTATAAAGCAGCGCTCTTTTGTAGGGGCCCGGTTCGTGCGCTTTGTTGTGCAGCTGGTAAGACCCTCGAGATACACGGCGCCGAGCGCCAATGATATTGAGTTTATGCGGCCAACCCATGCCGGGTTGGGCATGTGGTTTTAGAGGGCTGAGGCATGTCGAGAGTCTGTCAAGTTACCGGTAAGGGTCCGGTAACTGGGAACAACGTTTCCCACGCACACAACAAAACCCGTCGTCGTTTCCTGCCGAACCTGCAGCATCACCGCTTCTGGGTCGAGTCTGAGAACCGTTTCGTGCGCCTGCGTGTTTCTGCCAAGGGCATGCGTTGCATCGACAAGCGTGGTATTGACGTCGTTCTGTCCGAGCTGCGTGCTCGCGGCGAAAAGGTTTAAGGAGTAAGTCATGCGCGAACTGATCCGTTTGATCTCGAGTGCCGGTACTGGTCATTTCTACACTACCGACAAGAACAAGCGCACCATGCCGGACAAAATCGAAATCAAAAAATTCGATCCGGTTGTACGCAAGCACGTGATCTACAAGGAAGGCAAGATCAAGTAATTGATCCCCGCTCTTGTCGAAAAAGCCCGCCGCATGGCGGGCTTTTTCATGCCGGCGATCTAGCGCCAGGCTGCTTGGGCGGGCTGCGGCCGCGCCCGTGCTGCCCGGCGCGACCCGGCCGCCTGGGTAGGCGAAAAAAAGCCCGCACAGGGCGGGCTAAAGGGTGACGCATGAATGGAGCCGGTCAGTGCGCGGCGGGTTCGAAGATCACGTAGACCTTGCGGCAGGCTTGCAGCACTTCCCAGGTGCCGGAAAAGCCGGCGGGAATGACGAAGCGGTCGCCGGCGCGCACGGTCTTGGCGTTGCCGTTCTGGTCGCGCAGCACGGACACGCCCTGGAGGATTTCGCAGTATTCGTGTTCGCTGTAGTTGACCGTCCACTGGCCGACCGCGCCTTCCCAGATGCCGGCGTTGAACTGGCCGCACGGACTGCCGTAGTGATTGCGTACGCTTTGCTCGGGGTCGCCTCCGAGGATTTTTTCCGGCGCCGGGCGGTAGTGCTCGGGAGCGGTGTTGACTTGGGCGAAGTCGAGAATCTGTTCGATAGTCATGCTGAGGTTCCGGGTCGGGGCGGTTAGCTGGCTTGGCGGATCGAATCGGCGAGTTTTTCCACCAGGGTGTCGATTTGCGTCTTTTCCACGATCAGCGGTGGCGACATGGCCAGGGTATCGCCGGTCACCCGCACCATCAGGTCGTTATGGAAGCACTGCTCGAATACCTGATAGCCGCGCTTGCCGGCGCCTTGGTTGCTCGGCGCCAGTTGCACGCCGCCGACCAAGCCGATGGCGCGGATGTCAATCACGTTGGGCAGGTCGCGCAGGCTGTGCAGGGCATCCTGCCAGTAGCCTTCCAGCTCGATGGCGCGGTCGAACAGCCGGTCGCGCTGGTAGATGTCCAGGGTCGCCAGGGCCGCCGCGCAGGCGACCGGGTGGCCTGAGTAGGTGTAGCCGTGGAACAGCTCGATGCCGTCCGGCCCCTGCATAAAGGCGTCATGGATCTGATCGTCGACCAATACCGCGCCCATCGGGATGGCGCCGTTGGTCAAACCCTTGGCGGTGGTGATGAGGTCCGGGGTGACGCCCCAGCGCTGGGCGGCGAACGCCTGGCCGACGCGGCCGAAACCGGTGATCACTTCATCGAAGATCAACAGGATGCCGTGCTTGCGGGTGATCTCGCGCAGGCGCTGCAGGTAGCCGACTGGCGGCAGTATCACCCCGGCCGAGCCGGACATCGGTTCGACGATCACGGCGGCGATGTTTTCGGCACCGTGCAGGCTGACCAGGCGTTCCAGTTCGTCGGCCTTGTCGATACCGAATTCCGGCAGGCCCCGGCTGAACGCATTGCGCTGGATGTCCAGGCAGTGCGGCAGATGGTCGACACCCGGCAGCATCAGCGGGAAGGCCTTGCGGTTGTTGAGCATGCCGCCGACCGAGATGCCGCCGAAGCCGACGCCGTGGTAGCCCAGCTCGCGGCCGATCAGGCGGGTGCGCGTGCCTTGGCCGATGGCGCGCTGGTAGGCCAGGGCGATCTTCAGGGCGGTGTCGGCCGATTCGGAGCCGGAGTTGGTGAAGAACACCTTGTTCAGCCCGGCCGGGGCGATCTCCGCCAGACGGCTGGCCAGTTCGAACGGCAGCGGGTGACCCATCTGAAAGGTCGGGGCAAAATCCAGTTTGGCGATCTGCCGGCTCACCGCCTCGGTGATTTCCCGACGACCGTGGCCGGCGTTGCAGCACCAAAGCCCGGCGGTGCCGTCTAATACCTTGCGGCCATCGTCGCGGGTGAAATACATGCCTTCGGCGCTGTCCAGCAGGCGTGGTTTGGCCTTGAATTGACGATTGGCAGTGAATGGCATCCAGAAGTCGTCGAGGCGGCTGGTTTTTCTGTGCGGTGGAGTCTGGTTATCGGTTGTCATGCTGGTCGTCCGGACGCGCGAAGAAAGGGGTAGGTGAGCGATTTCGCGCAGTCTATGTTTAATAAAACGAACATGACAAGGGGGTTTGTCGGGCTTTGTAAAAAATATTGAAAAGGTGCAGCCCTCTGGTTTAGTGTGGCCAGCAGGATTTGGCCCTGACCGGCCTTGCAGAATTATTGACAGTACGCGCGCCGATGCCGCGGTACTTTTTACTGATAGAGGATGCTCGAATGACTAACCTGACTCGTGCCGACTGGGAACAGCGCGCCAACACCCTGAAGATCGAAGGCCGTGCCTTTATTCATGGCGAATACCGGGCGGCGGTTTCCGGGGCGACCTTCGAGTGCATCAGCCCGGTGGACGGACGCATGCTGGTAGCGATCGCCAGTTGCGACCTGGCCGATGCCGAACTGGCGGTGCAGGATGCCCGCAAAACCTTCGATTCCGGCATCTGGTCGCGTCTGGCGCCCGTCGCGCGCAAGGCCGTGATGATCCGTTTCGCCGAGCTGATCGAGCAGCACGGCGAAGAGCTGGCGCTGCTGGAAACCCTCGACATGGGCAAGCCGATCAGCGACGCCCTGGGTATCGACGTCTCCAGTGCGGCCAACTCCATCCGCTGGAGCGGCGAGGCGATCGACAAGATCTACGACGAAGTGGCCGCCACGCCTCATGACCAGTTGGGCCTGGTGACCCGCGAGCCGATCGGCGTGGTCGCGGCCATCGTGCCGTGGAACTTCCCCCTGCTGATGAGCTGCTGGAAGCTCGGCCCGGCCCTGTCCACCGGCAATTCGGTGATCCTCAAGCCCTCGGAGAAATCGCCGCTGACCGCCATTCGCCTGGGGCAACTGGCCATTGAGGCCGGCATTCCGGCGGGCGTGCTCAATGTGCTGCCGGGTTACGGCCATACCGTCGGCAAGGCCCTGGCCCTGCACATGGACGTCGACACCCTGGTGTTCACCGGCTCGACCAAGATCGCCAAGCAACTGATGATCTACGCCGGCGAGTCGAACATGAAGCGTGTCTGGCTGGAAGCCGGCGGCAAGAGCCCGAACATCGTCTTCGCCGATGCGCCTGATCTGCAGGCCGCCGCCGAAGCAGCGGCCGGCGCCATCGCCTTCAACCAGGGCGAAGTCTGTACCGCCGGCTCGCGCCTGCTGGTGGAAAATTCGATCAAGGAGCGTTTCGTGCCGATGGTGGTCGAGGCGATCAAGAGCTGGAAGCCGGGCCACCCGCTGGACCCGGACACCAATGTCGGTGCGCTGGTCGACGTCACCCAGATGAACAATGTGCTGAGCTACATCCAGGCCGGTCATGACGACGGCGCCACCCTGGTGGCCGGTGGCAAGCGGGTGATGGAGGAGAGCGGCGGCACCTACGTCGAGCCGACCATCTTCGACGGGGTGAGCAATGCCATGCGCATCGCCCGCGAGGAAATCTTCGGCCCGGTGCTCTCGGTGATCGGCTTCGACTCGGCCGAGGAAGCGGTGCAGATCGCCAACGACACGCCCTACGGCTTGGCCGCGGCGGTATGGACCAGCAATCTGTCCAAGGCCCACCTGACCGCCAAGGCGCTGCGTGCCGGCAGCGTCTGGGTCAACCAGTACGACGGCGGCGACATGACCGCACCGTTCGGCGGCTTCAAGCAGTCCGGCAACGGCCGTGACAAGTCGCTGCATGCCTTCGACAAGTACACCGAGTTGAAGGCCACCTGGATCAAGCTGTAACGTCGATAAGCGACAGGCGGGTAACCGCCTGAAGGTCCGCCCTTCGGGGCCGGTTCTTGATGAACCACACCTGCGGCCGGGTTTCCTTGGGAAACCCGGCCGTTTTGTTTTGTTCCGGGCCACGACATAAAGGAGTCTGGCAATGCGTTGGGGTACCTATTTCGCGGTCTGTGCAGCGGTCATCAGCATCGGCCTGGCCCTTGGGGTGACCATGCCGTTGGTGTCGCTGCGCCTGGAGGGCTGGGGCTACGACTCTTTCGCCATCGGCGTGATGGCGGCGACCCCGGCGGTGGGCATCTTGCTCGGCGCGTCCCTGGCGGGTCGGCTGGCGGCGTACTTCGGCACCACCCGGCTGATGCAGCTGTGTCTGCTGGTCGGCGCCCTGTCCGTGGGGCTGCTGGCGCTGATGCAGAGCTATGCGGTGTGGCTGCTGTTGCGCCTGCTGATCGGCGTGGCGCTGACCGTGGTGTTCATCCTCGGCGAAAGCTGGATCAACCAACTGGCCGTGGAGAAATGGCGCGGCCGCCTGGTCGCCCTGTATGGCACCGGCTATGCGTTGAGCCAACTGTGCGGGCCGTTGCTGCTGACCGCGTTGGGCACCGCCACCGACCAGGGTTTCTGGGCCGGCGTCGGCCTGTTGATCGGCGGCTCGCTGCTCCTGCTGGGGCGCACGGGCGCGCCGCGGGTGGACGCCCATAGCGCCTCGGGCCGCGGTCTGCCGGCGTTCTGCCGCAAGTTGCCGGCCATCGCCTGGGCGGTGATGCTGTTCGCCGGCTTCGAGGCGATGATGCTGACGTTGCTGCCGATCTACGGCCTGCGTCAGGGCTTCACCCAGGAGGTGGCGCTGTTCATGGTCAGCGTGGTGGTGGTCGGCGACGCCGCCCTGCAACTGCCGATCGGTTTGCTCGCGGACCGCATGTCGCGGCGCAGCCTGTTCCGCGGGTGCGGGGTGATTCTGCTGCTGTCTAGTCTGGCGCTGCCGCTGCTGCTGCATACGGCGTTGATCTGGCCGCTGCTGGTGCTGTTCGGCGCCAGCGCCGGCGGGCTGTTCACCCTGTCGCTGATCCTGATCGGCGAGCGCTACCGCGACGATGAGCTGGTGCGCGCCAATGCCCATGTCGCGCAACTCTGGGGCATCGGCTGCCTGGTCGGCCCGCTGGCCACCGGTGCGGCCAGCCAGTGGGTCAGCGGCCATGCGTTGCCGTTGTTGATGGCGCTGGGGGCGGCGGTGTTCGTGGTGCTGGCCTGGCGTGGCCAGGGCGGCGATGACCAGTTTGGTACGGCCGCGCCCGCGCGCGGCGACTAACAGACCGTTGAAAAACTACCTACGTTGCCCCTCTTGATGAAAGAGAGGGGCGTTAAAAACGGCCTCGCGTGCGAGCCCAGTCCGTTTTGACTCGCTTCGCTCGCCCTGCGGGCCAGCCTACGGCTGTTACTCCGCTGCGCTGCGTTTCGGCCATTTTTGTGGGGCCGCCTAGGCATTGTCTTGGCTGCCTCGCCTACATTTTTCAACGGCCTGCTAGTCCAGCTCCGCCAGCAGTTCGGCGACGCTCTCGCCGACCCAGCGGATCGCCTGTTCGATCTCTGCGCTGGGCTTGGCCGCGTAGTTGATGCGCAGGCAGTTGCGGTACTTGCCGGCGGCGGAAAAGATGCTGCCCGGGGCGATCTGCACCTGGTGCGGGCGCAGCATTCGGTTCAGGCGTTGGCTGTCGAAGCCCGGGTCGAGCTCGACCCAGAGCATGAAGCCGCCGCGCGGCTGGCTGACCCGGGTGCCGGGCGGGAAATAACGGCTGACCCAGTCGACCATCTGCTCCAGGCCGCGGGCGTACTGGCTGCGCATGCGCCGCAGGTGCGGCTGGTAGTGGCCGGCCTCGAGGTATTCGACCAGGGCCAGCTGCGGCAACTGTGCGGTCATCCCGGTGCCGATGTACTTGAGGTGCAGCACCTGCTGCAGATAGCGGCCCGGGGCGATCCAGCCGATGCGCAGGCCGGGCGCCAGGGTCTTGGAAAAGGAGCTGCAGAACAGCACGCGGCCATCCTCGTCATAGGACTTGATGCTGCGCGGACGCGGGTAGCTGTAGGCCAGTTCGCCGTAGACGTCGTCCTCGATGATCGCCACGTCGTAGCGTTGCGCCAGGGCCAGCAGGGCGCGCTTGTTGGCCTCCGGCATGATGTAGCCGAGCGGATTGTTGCAGTTCGGGGTGAGCTGGATGGCCTTGATCGGCCATTGCTCCAGGGCCAGCTCCAGGGCTTCCAGGCTGATCCCGGTGAGCGGGTCGGTGGGCAGTTCCAGGGCCTTCATGCCGAACCCTTTCAGCGCCTGCATGACCCCGTGAAAGCTCGGCGAGTCCACCGCGACTATGTCGCCCGGCGCGCAGACCGCGCAGATGGCCGCCGACAGCGCCTCGTGGCAGCCGGTGGTGATGACGATGTCCTGGCCGGGGATCCGGCAGCCGCAGTCGAGCATCAGGCGCGACAGCTGCTCGCGCAGGCCCGGATCGCCCTGCAAGCAGCCATAGCTCAGTTCCTTGAGTTCCTGGCGGCGGCTCAGGCGCGACAGGGTGCGCAGCAGCGGCTTCAGGGTCGGGCTGCTGATGTCCGGCATGCCGCGGCCCAGCTGAATCACCTCGCCGCCCGGCGGGACGCTGATCAGCTCGAGCACCTGATCCCATTGCGAGACATCCACCGGCCGTTGCGCCGCGCGACTGACCATCGGCAGTGCCGGTTTTGCTCGAGTGAGCGGCACGAAATAGCCGGACTTCGGCCGCGGCGTGGCCAGGCCCTGGTCTTCCAGGTGGCGGTAGGCCTGTTGCACCGTGCTCAGGCTGACGCCGTGCTCGAGGCTGAGGGCGCGCACCGAGGGCAGGCGCTCGCCTGGGCGGTACAGGCCTTGCTCGATGCGGGCGCCGAGCTGGTCGGCCAGGTTGACGTAGAGGGTCATTACAGTTGCCCTGATTCTTGAGCGTTAATAAGGTAAGCAATACAGATACCGCATAAATCCACGATTCAGCGGCTTCAAAGCGCCATCTGTATGTAGTTAATAAGATAATTTTGAATCTGTCATGCCTTTTGTCCGGCGTTCATCATGATCTCCCAGAGTGCTTTCGAGCAGGAGAAAGGTGATGAACGGGCTTGGCGATGCAAGGCTGACAGTGGAGATGAATGAGCCGGTGAGCAGCCGTCCGGCGCCCGTGGCGGGTGAGTCGCGCTGGCTGCTGTTCTGGCGCCGGCTGGGTACCCGCCGGGCGCTGCTCAGGCTGACCGATGCGCAGTTGCGCGATATCGGCCTGACCCGGGTAGAGGCCAACCACGAAGCCTTGCGGCCGATCTGGACGCTGTGGAAGCCCTGAGAGGTTGTGAGCGCCTACTGCGACCGCCTCCAGACACCCGCTGTTCCGACCGATAGCCTCGCGCAATCCGCGCTCCGTGTTACTCGCCGCAGGCAGTGCACCAGGGGGCACCGGCGCGGTACAAAAGCTGGCGGGTTGTCGCTGCGCTCCGAAGCCGCCCTACGGTCTGGGGCAATCCGAGATCTGGAACAATCCACGATCCGTAGGGTGTTACTCGCCGCAGGCAGTGCACCGGGGGGGGCACCGGCGCGGTACAAAAGCTGGCAGGTTGTCGCGGCGCTCCGATAGGAGCGTCGCTCGGACCGCGATGCGTTCAGTACGGCCCAGAGGGACTTATCGGCCGCGCCTACAGCAGCTCCTTTAGGCGGTGCCAGAGCATGCCCAGGGCCAGCAACGGCGAGCGCAGGTGCTTGCCGCCGGGGAAGGTCATGTGCGGCACCCGGGCGAACAGGTCGAAGCCCTGGCTGGCCTGGCCGGCGATGGCCTCGGCCAGCAGCTTGCCGGCCAGGTGGGTGGCGTTGACGCCGTGGCCGGAGTAGGCCTGGGCATAGTAGACGTTGGCTTGCTGCTTGAGCCGGCCGATCTGCGGCAGGCGGTTGGCGCCGATGCCGATCATCCCGCCCCACTGGTAGTCGATCTTCACCTCCTGCAGATGGGGGAACACGGCCAGCATTTTCGGCCGCATGTAGCCGGCGATGTCCGCCGGATCGCGGCCCGAATAGTGGCAGGCACCACCGAACAGCAGGCGCCGGTCGGCGGACAGGCGGTAGTAGTCGAGGGCCACGCGCTGGTCGCACAGCGCCATGTTCTGCGGAATGATCGCGTGGGCTTGGGCCTCGGACAGCGGCTCGGTGGCGATGACGTAGCTGCCGGCCGGCAGCACCTTGCCGCCCAGGGTCGGGTTCAGCCCGCCCAGGTAGGCGTTGCAGCCGAGCACCAGGTGAGCCGCGCGCACCACGCCCAGGGCGGTGTGCACCCTGATCTGCGGGCCGTAGTCGATGCGGCTGACCGGCGAATCCTCGAACAGCTGCACACCCAATGATTGAGCCGCGGCGGCTTCGCCCAGGGCCAGGTTGAGCGGGTGCAGGTGGCCGGAGCCCATGTCGACCAGGCCGCCGACGTAGCGGTCGGAGCCCACCACCTCGTGCATCTGCTCCGCCTGCAACAGGCGCAGCTCATGGCGGTAGCCGAGACCCTGCAGCTCCGCCTTCTCGGCGGCGAAGGCGTCGAGGTGGCCGGGCTTGTTGGCCAGGTCGCAATAGCCCCAGGTCAGGTCGCAGTCGATGCTGAACTGCGCGATCCGGCGGCGGACGATTTCCACGGCTTCCAGGCCCATCAACTTGAGCTCGCGCACGCCGTCGGCACCGATCACCGATTCGAACTGCTCGACGCCATGGCCGACCCCGCGAATCAGCTGGCCACCGTTGCGCCCGCTGGCACCCCAGCCGATCTTGTGCGCCTCCAGCAGCACCACCGAGAAGCCTTTCTGCGCCAGTTCGATGGCCGTGTTCAGCCCGGAAAAACCGCCGCCGACGATGCACACATCGGCGCTGAGCTCCCCGTGTAGCGGCGGGTAGGTCAGTTGTCGATTGACGCTGGCGGCGTAGTAGGACGCGGCGTGTTGGGTGTTGTGGACCGGTTGGTGAACGCGGGCGTTCATGTGTGAAATCCTGTTTGTTATGTTTGGAAATTTTTACGCAGGATAAGCGCGGGCTCTGCTCGCCGCCAAGTGGGGGCGGCAAAAAACTCGACTTCCATCGGGATAATCGGCCATTCGCCGGCAATCGACGGCGAGCGGGGTTAAGATGCGCGGAATTTCCACAGGACACTAGCGATGAGTTGCACCAGCCGCAGGATCGATCAGCTGCGCTTGCAGATTCCACGTTTCGACTGCGTGCCCGGTTGTCACGACTGCTGCGGACCGGTCACCGCCTCGTCCGAGGAGATGGCCCGCCTGCCGGTGAAAAGCGACGCCGCACATGACGCCGCGCTGGCCGAGCTGAACTGTGTGCACCTCGGCCCGCAGGGCTGCGAGGTCTACGAGCAGCGGCCGTTGATCTGTCGCCTGTTCGGCACCAGCAAGAGCCTGCCCTGTCCCCATGGTCGCGGGCCGGAGACGCCGATCGAGGCGCAGGTCGAGCGACAGGTGCACCGGCTGATCGCCACGACCCGTCAGGTGTTGGTGTAGGGCAGCGGCAAGTCGTAAGCCGTAAGCTGCAAGCAAGCGCGAACAGCTTGCAGCTTGCGTCACTCCGCAATGGGTAGCGCCAGCGATTCCTTGACCTCTTCCATGACGATATAGCTCTTCGATTCGCGCACGTGCGGCAGTTTGAGCAGGATGTCGCCGAGCAGCTTGCGGTAGCTGGCCATCTCGTTGATCCGCGCCTTGACCAGGTAATCGAAATCGCCGGAGACCAGGTGGCACTCCAGCACATGCGGCAGCTTGAGCACGGCGCGGCGGAACTCCTCGAAGGTGTCGCCGGACTTGTAATCCAGGCTGATCTCGACGAACACCAGCAGGCTGGCCTTGAGGTACTGCGGGTTGAGGCGGGCGTGGTAGCCCATGATGATGCCTTCGCGCTCCAGGCGCCGCACCCGCTCGGTGCAGGGCGTGGTCGACAGGCCGACCCGTTCGCCCAGTTCGGTGAAGGAGATGCGTCCGTCTTCCTGCAGGAAGCGCAGGATATTGCGGTCGATCTTGTCCAGTTCGCGACGGCTCTGGTGCTGGGTGCGCATGGGGGATGCCCCTCCGTAGAAGCGGTTTTCGCCAAGAATTCTCGCCAAATATAGTCCTATATATAGTGAAAAGCACTGGCTAATGCTCCATATACTGCGCACATCAACGCTCAAGATAAAAAACGCCAGCGCATAGTCGCGGCGAGGAGATGACGATGCGGGTTCTGGTGCTTGGTAGTGGTGTGGTGGGTGTGGCCAGTGCGTATTACCTGGCGCGCCAGGGCTTCGAAGTGGTGGTGGTAGACCGTCAGGACGGTCCCGCCATGGAAACCAGTTGCGCCAACGCCGGCCAGGTCTCCCCGGGTTATGCCTCGCCCTGGGCGGCGCCGGGCGTGCCGCTGAAAGCCATCAAGTGGCTGCTGCAAAAGCACGCGCCACTGGCGCTCAAGTTCACCGCCGATATCGACCAGTACCTGTGGATGGCGCAGATGCTGCGCAACTGCACCGCCAGCCGTTACGCGGTGAACAAGGAGCGCATGGTGCGCCTGTCCGAGTACAGCCGCGATTGCCTCGACGAACTGCGTGCCGAGACCGGCATCGGCTACGAAGGCCGCCGCCTGGGCACTACCCAGCTGTTCCGCACCCAGGCGCAAGTGGACAACGCGGCCAAGGACATCGCCGTGCTCAAGCAGTCCGGGGTGCCCTTCGAGTTGCTCGACCGTGACGGCATCGCCCGCGTCGAACCGGCCCTGGCCGGAGTCAAGCACAAGCTGGCCGGCGCCCTGCGCCTGCCCAACGACCAGACCGGCGACTGCCAGATGTTCACCCTCAAACTGGCCGAGATGGCCAAGCAATTGGGCGTCGAATTCCGCTTCGGCCAGACCATCGAGCGCCTGGATGTTGCCGGCGACCGGGTCAATGGCGTCTGGATCGACGGCAAGCTGGAAACCGCCGATCGCTACGTGCTGGCGCTGGGCAGCTACAGCACGCAACTGCTCAAACCGCTGGGGATTCGCGCGCCTATCTACCCGCTCAAGGGCTATTCGCTGACCGCGGCTATTACCAATGGCGACCTGGCGCCGACCTCGACCATTCTCGATGAGACCTACAAGGTCGCCATCACCCGCTTCGACAATCGTATCCGGGTCGGCGGCATGGCCGAGATCGCCGGTTTCGACCTGAGCCTGAATTCGAAGCGCCGCGCGACCCTGGAGATGGTCGCCGGCGACCTCTACCCGCAAGGAGGCGACTTCAAGCAGGGGGAATTCTGGACCGGCCTGCGCCCGGCCACCCCGGACGGCACGCCGATCGTCGGCGCCACCGGTTTGCGCAATCTGTTCCTCAATACCGGTCACGGCACGCTGGGCTGGACCATGGCCTGCGGTTCCGGTCGTTTTCTCGCCGATCTGATGGCCTCGAAGCGCCCGCAGATCAGCGCCGAGGGTCTGAATATCTTCCGTTACAGCAACTCCAAGGAGTTTTCCAAGCATGTCAGTCCAGCGCCTGCGCACTGAAAACCGTTACAGCGAAATCAACATCCACAACGGCACGGTCTACCTGGCCGGGCAGTTGGCCGATGATTACAGCGGCGACATCGTGCAGCAGACCCGCGAGACCCTGGCCAATATCGACCTGATGCTGGCCGAGGCCAGCAGCGACAAGTCGCGCATCCTCTCGGTGACCATCTACCTCAAGGACATGGCCCGCGACTACGCCGGCCTCAATCAGGTATGGGACGCGTGGGTCGCACCCGGCGCCGCGCCCGGTCGCGCCTGCGTCGAGGCGGCGATGTATACGCCCGAGGTGTTGGTCGAGATGATGGTGGTGGCGGCCGTTTAACAGGCCGTTGAAAAACTACCTGCGTTGCCCCTCTTGATAAAAGAGAGGGGCGTTAAAAACAGGCTCGGAATGCTCATTTACAACTCGTAAACTCGCGTGCGAGCCCAGTCCGCTTCCTCGCCTGTTTTTGCCTTGTCTCGGCTGCCTCGCCTACGTTTTTCAATGGCCTGTTAAGCCTGCGCCGCCGGTTTGAGTTGGCTCTTGCCCGGCTGCCCCGCCGGGCTTTTTTAATCTGCGATCCGCAGGCCGTGCGCCGGATTGCGCCGAACAACGCGTCTACCCGGCCCACGGCCGATACTCGAGAAGACCATGCGTCCAGCCCGTGCCCTGATCGACCTGCAAGCCCTGCGTCACAATTATCAACTGGCCCGCGAAGTCACCGGCGCGCGGGCGCTCGCGGTGATCAAGGCCGATGCCTACGGGCATGGCGCCGTGCGCTGTGCGCAGGCTCTGCAGGAGCAGGCCGATGGTTTTGCCGTGGCCTGCATCGAGGAGGCGCTGCAACTGCGCGCGGCCGGCATTCGCGGACCCATTCTGCTGCTGGAAGGCTTCTTCGAGGCCGACGAGTTGGCGCTGATCGAACAGCATGACCTCTGGTGTGTGGTGCATGCGTTGTGGCAACTGGAAGCCATCGAGCGCTCGTCCGTGCGCAAGCCGCTGACCGTATGGCTCAAGCTGGACTCGGGCATGCACCGCGTCGGCCTGCCTCCGGCCGACTACCAGGCGGCCTATCGGCGCCTGCTGGCCAGCGGCAAGGTGGCGAAAATCGTCCTGATGAGCCACTTCGCCCGTGCCGACGAACTGGATTGTCCGCGTAGCACAGAGCAACTGGCGGTGTTCGAGCAGGCGCGGCAAGGCCTGGTGGCGGAGGTCAGCCTGCGTAATTCGCCGGCGGTGCTCGGCTGGCCCCAGCTTGACTATAGCGAGCGGCCGAGTGACTGGGTGCGTCCCGGCATCATGCTCTACGGCGCCACCCCGTTCGAGCAGGCGCAGGCCGTGGCGGCCCAGTTGCAGCCGGTCATGACCCTGGAATCGAAGATCATCAGCGTGCGCGAGCTGCCGGCCGACGAACCGGTCGGCTATGGCGCGCGCTTCGTCACCGAGCGGCCGACCCGGGTCGGCGTGGTCGCCATGGGCTATGCCGACGGCTACCCGCGGCATGCGCCGAGCGGCACGCCGGTGGCGATCGACGGCCAGCTCAGCCGGCTGATCGGCCGGGTGTCGATGGACATGCTCTGCGTCGATCTCAGCGACCTGCCGCAAGCCGGCCTCGGCAGCCGGGTCGAACTCTGGGGCAAGCAGGTCCTCGCCAGCGATGTGGCGAGCCGTGCCGAGACCATTGCCTACCAGCTGTTCTGCAATCTGCGCCGGGTGCCGCTGCTCTATTGCGGGGGTTGAGAGGAGGCTGGGCAGAATCTGCGATCAAGGTGTTGTAAATACCGAACGCTGTTGCCATGATACGGACACTTTTTCCGTATCTTCCCGAGGGGGACTCCAGCATTGGACGTCGGTGTTCGACTGCAATCCATTCGCAAACTCAAGGGCCTGTCCCAGCGTGAACTCGCCAAGCGGGCCGGCGTCACCAACAGCACCATCTCGATGATCGAGAAGAACAGCGTGAGCCCCTCGATCAGTTCGCTGAAAAAGGTGCTGGCGGGGATTCCCATGTCGTTGGTTGAGTTCTTCTCCCAGGACGCGGAGCCGGACAACTACACCCAGGTGGTGTATCGCGCGGCCGAGCTCACCGATATCCACAGTGGCGCGATCAGCATGAAGCTGGTGGGCAAGACCCACCCGAATCGCGCCATCACCCTGCTCGACGAGACCTATCCGGCCGGCTCCGATACCGGCGACGAGATGTACACCCATGAGGGCGAGGAAACCGGCTTGCTGGTGGAGGGTCGCATCGAACTGACCGTCGGCGCAGAGGTGTTCGTCCTCGAGCCGGGCGACAGTTACTACTTCGAGAGCAGCAAGCCGCACCGCTTCCGCAATCCCTTCGATCAGCCGGCCCGGCTGATCAGCGCCACCACGCCGGCGAATTTTTAAACGGCAGCTTGCAGCCAATAACCCTGCGACAATCTGGGTTGTTTCCGCTTGGCAGGCTTCCCGTTATACTGTCGCCCGCTCGCGAAACCGTGGCCGCGGGCGTGACTAGCCACGATGAGGGTGTACCGTGAATCTGATTAAGAAAATGCTGGTAGCGCCGGCTGCCGTCTTGGCCCTGTGGGCAGTGACTGCTCAGGCCACGACCGATGAGGCCATCGCCGAGCGCCTGAAGCCGGTGGGTGAAGTCTGCATCATGGGTGAAGAATGCAAGGGCGTCGGCGCAGTGGCGGTTGCCGCTGGCGGTGCCGCACGTACTGCCGATGACATCGTTGCCAAGCACTGTGGCGCGTGCCATACCGCTGGCGTGCTCGGCGCGCCGAAGATTGGTGATAGCGCTGCCTGGAAAGCGCGTGCCGATGCGGCGGGTGGCCTTGACGGTATCCTCGCTACGGCCATTTCCGGCATCAACTCGATGCCGCCGAAGGGCACCTGCGGCGACTGCTCGGATGACGAGCTGCGTGCCGCCATCGAGAAGATGTCCGGCCTCTAAGCGCAGACGCTGTAAGAAAACCGCCCTCGGGCGGTTTTTTTGTTTTTCCGTGCCGCGTTAGCGTTTCCATTCGCCGCCGTGGGTCCACACTGCTATGCAGATGGCGGCGCGGCATTGCGTACCGTCGATTTCGAGTCAGCCACTCACCCTGCAGGGCATTGGATGCACAAGCGCTGTTCCATCGAGCAAGCGGTCGACCAGGTCCTCGACCAACTCGACGGCCCCATCCGGCTCGGCCTGCCCCTGGGCTTGGGCAAGCCCAATCAGTGGGTAAATGCGCTCTATGCGCGGATCAAGCAATTGCCCGAGCGCCAATTGGTGATCTATACCGCGCTGTGCCTGGGCCGGCCGCCTCTCGGTTCGGGGCTGTCGCGGCGCTTTCTCGAGCCCTTCGTCGAGCGCGTGTATGGCGACTATCCGGAGCTGGATTTTCTCGCCGACCTGCACCGTGACCGCTTACCGGCCAACGTGCGCGTCGAGCAGTTCTTCCTGCAGCCGGGCAGCCTGCTCGACAGCACCACGACCCAGCAGAACTACATCAGCAGCAATTACAGCCACGTTGCCCGCGACCTGAATGACAAGGGCCTGAATCTGATCGCCCACCTGGTCGCCCAGGACCCGCAGCGCCCGGAGCATTTCAGCCTCAGCTGCAACCCGGATATCTCCCTGGATCTGCTGCCGCTGCTGGAGCGGCGCCGCGCCGCCGGCGAAACCATTCTGTGCCTGGCCCAGGTGCATCGGGCATTGCCCTACATGGCAGGCACCGCCGAAGTGCCGCGCGCCACCTTCGACCTGCAGCTGCTGGAAGAAGACTGCAGCACACTGTTTTCCACGCCGAACATGCCGGTGACGCTGCAGGACCACTGCATCGGTCTGCAGGCCGGCGCGCTGGTGCGCGACGGCGGCACCCTGCAGATCGGCATCGGCGCCATGGGCGATGCATTGACCGCCGCCTTGCTCGCGCGGCAGGCGGATAACGCGGCCTACCGGGCGACGCTGGACGAACTGCGTTGCACCCGCCATTGGGCCGCCGAGATCGACCAGGATGGCGGTCTGCAGCCCTTTGCCGAGGGCCTCTACGGTTGCAGTGAAATGTTCGTCAACGGCCTGCTGGTCCTGGCCGATGCGGGCATCCTGCGCCGTGCGGTGTATCCCGAAACGCGCCTGCAGCAGCTGGCCAATGGCGGGGCCCTGGATGAGCAGGGCATAGCGCGCAGCGTGCAGGCCCTGCTCGATGCCGGCCTGACGCCGCAGCTCGACGCCGCTACGCTGCGTTGGTTGCAGGACTGCGGCGTGCTGGCCGAGTCGATCGGCTGGGAGGAGGGGCGTTTGTTGCTGCCCGGTGGTGAGCCGCTTTGCGCCGATCTGCGTGACCCGCATAGCCAGGCCGGCTTGCAGCCTTATCTCGGCGCGGCGCTTGGCGGCGTGGTACTGCACGGCGGCTTCTTTCTCGGCCCGCAAGCCTTCTATAAGCGCCTGCGCGAGCTGAGCGCGGAGCGCCTGGCCCGCTTCGCCATGACCGGCATCGGCTTCATCAACGAATTGCACGGCGACGAAACGCTCAAGCGCCTGCAGCGCCGCGATGCGCGCTTTATCAACACGGCCTTCACCATGACCCTGATGGGCGCCGGAGTCGCCGACCAGTTGGAAGATGGTCGGGTGCTCAGCGGCGTCGGTGGGCAATACAACTTCGTCGCCCAGGGCCATGCGCTGCTCGGGGCACGCTCGATTCTGCTGCTGCGCAGTTGGCGCGAAGCTGACGGCAAGGTCCGCTCGAACCTGGTCTGGGACTACGGCCATGTGACCATTCCGCGGCACCTGCGCGATATGGTGGTGACCGAGTACGGCATCGCCGACCTGCGCGGCAAGACCGATGCCGGGGTGATCGAGGCGCTGCTCAAGATCAGCGATTCGCGCTTTCAGCCCGGGCTGATCGAGCAGGCCCAGCGGGCCGGCAAACTGCCCAAGGATTTCCGCCTCGATGCGTGCTTCGCCGACAACCGTCCCGAGCGTTTGCAGGCGGTACAAGCGCGGCACCCGGCGCTGTTCGAGAGCTTGCCCCTGGGCAGCGATTTCACTCGGGTCGAGCGCGAGCTGTTGCCCGCGCTGAGTTGGCTCAAGCGCCGGTTGAAAGTCGCCCATGCCCTGGAACTGGCTGCGGCGCTGATCCGCACACCGGCACCGGCGGCATACGCCGCCCATCTTCAGCGTATGGCCCTGGCGCAGCCGCGGCGCTTGGTCGAGAAGCTCTATCGGCGCCTGCTGTTGGCGGCCCTGGGCGCAACTGCCGGTGCTAATCGAGAAAGCTGACCCACCCATTGCTCAGGGAGCTGATACGCGCCAGGGACTCGACCCGGTAGCCTTGGGCGTCCAGCTCGGCGCGGCCGCTCTGGAAGGATTTCTCGATCACCACGCCAATCCCGGCGATGCTCGCGCCGGCCTGCTGGATCAGGTCGATCAGCGCCTGGGCGGCATGGCCGTTGGCGAGGAAATCGTCGATCAGCAGCACATGGTCGCTGGCCGTCAGGTGCTTGGCGGAGATGGCGATGGTGCTTTCGGTCTGCTTGGTGAAGGAGAACACCTTGGAGATATACAGGTCGTCCTTGAGCGTCAGCGACTGGTACTTGCGCGCGAAGATCACCGGCACGCCCAGTTCCAGGCCGGCCATGATCGCCGGGGCGATGCCCGAGGCCTCGATGGTGACGATCTTGCTGATGCCCTGGCCGGCGAAGCGTTGGGCGAATTCATGGCCGATCTGTTGCATCAGGGCTGGATCGATCTGGTGGTTGAGAAAGGCATCGACCTTGAGCACCTGCTCGGACAGCACGATGCCGTCCTGGCGAATCTTCTGTTTCAGCGCTTCCACGCGGTTGTCCTCGCTGTTTAGTGATCTCTCGTAGCCCGGATTGCATCCGGGCTACGCCAAGCACTCGGTTATTTTTTATGGCCTGCCATCCCTGGCGGCCACCCTGCGGGCCGTCGCTGCGCGACGTTAAAAATAGCTCCCGGCTATTTTTTCAGCATCGCCCGCATCGCCGCTAAGGCATCGTTGCCACGGGCGGCCTTGACCTCCACCGGGGCTTCATCATGGCCTTCCCACTGCAGGTCCTCGGGCGGCAGCTCGTCGAGAAAGCGGCTCGGCGAACAGTCGATGATCTCGCCGTACTGCTTGCGCTTGGCGGCGAAGGTCATGGTCAGGTTGCGCTTGGCGCGGGTGATGCCGACATAGGCCAGACGCCGCTCTTCCTCGACGGTGTCGGCCTCGATGCTGGAGCGGTGCGGGAGGATCTCCTCCTCCACGCCGAGGATATAGACCGAGGGGTATTCCAGGCCCTTGGAGGCGTGCAGGGTCATCATCTGCACGCCTTCGGCGCCTTCCTCTTCCTCCTGCTGGCGTTCCAGCATGTCGCGCAGCACCAGCTTGCCTATGGCATCCTCGATGGTCATCTCGCCGTCTTCGTCGCGCTCCAGCGTGTTCTTCAGCGCCTCGACCAGGAACCAGACGTTGCCCATGCGCGCATCGGCGACCTTGTCGCTGGAGGCGTTCTGCCGCAGCCAGTTCTCGTAGTCGATGTCCATGACCATGCTGCGGATAGCCGCGATCGGGTCGTTCTGCGCGCACTCCTGGCGCACCCGGTCCATCCACCTGGTAAAGCGCGCCAGGCGTTCGGTGAAGCGCGCATCCAGGTGCTCACCCAGGCCCATCTCGCCGGCGGCGGCGTACATGCTGATCTTGCGCTCGGTGGAGTAGTTGCCGAGCTTTTCCAGGGTGGTGGAGCCGATTTCGCGGCGCGGCACGTTGATCACCCGCAGGAAGGCGTTGTCGTCGTCCGGGTTGACCAGCAGGCGGAAGTAGCTCATCAGGTCCTTCACCTCCTGGCGGGCGAAGAAGCTGGTGCCGCCGCTCAGGCGATAGGGGATCTGGTGGTGCTGCAGCTTCAGCTCCATCAGCTTGGCCTGGTAGTTGCCGCGATAGAGGATGGCGTAGTCGCTGTAGGGTCGCTCGGTGCGCAGGTGTTCGGTGAGGATCTCCAGGGCCACCCGCTCGCACTCGGCGTCTTCGTTCTTGCAGCGGATCACGCGGATCTCGTCGCCCATGCCCATCTCGCTCCACAACTGCTTCTCGAAAGCATGGGGGTTGTTGGCGATCAGCACGTTGGCGCACTTGAGGATGCGGCTGGTGGAGCGGTAGTTCTGCTCCAGCATCACCACCTTCAGCGAGGGATAATCCTCCTTCAGCAGCATCAGGTTTTCCGGGCGGGCGCCGCGCCAGGCGTAGATCGACTGGTCGTCGTCGCCGACCACGGTGAACTGGTTGCGCATGCCCACCAGCAGCTTGACCAGCAGGTACTGGCTGGCGTTGGTGTCCTGGTATTCGTCGACCAGCAGGTAGCGGATGCGGTTCTGCCATTTTTCCAGGATGTCCGGGTGCTCCTGGAACAACTTCACCGGCATCAGGATCAGGTCGTCGAAATCCACCGCGTTGTACGCCTTGAGCGTGCGCTGGTAGTGCAGGTAGACGATCGCCGCGGTCTGTTCCTTGGGGTTGCGCGATTCGGCCAGGGCCTGCTCGGGCAGGATCAGTTCGTTCTTCCAGTTGCCGATGTAGTTCTTGATCTCGTCGGCGCCGTCGTCCCCGGCGTATTCCTTCTGCATGATGTCGCTGAGCAGCGCCTTGATATCGCCCTCGTCGAAAATCGAGAAGCCCGGCTTGTAGCCCATCGCCGCGTATTCCTTGCGGATGATGTTCATGCCCAGGTTGTGGAAGGTCGAGACGGTCAGGCCGCGGCCCTCGGCGCCCTTGAGCAGGCTGCCGACCCGTTCCTTCATTTCCCGCGCGGCCTTGTTGGTGAAGGTCATGGCGACGATATGCCGCGCCTGGATGCCACAGTTCTGCACCAAGTGGGCTATCTTGCGCGTGATCACGCTGGTCTTGCCGGAGCCTGCGCCGGCGAGCACCAAAAGAGGGCCGCCGACGTAGTTCACGGCGTCCTGCTGCCGGGGGTTCAGTCGGGACATTGCATGGATCGTCTGGGTGAGTGGGCGCGCATTTTAGCAGGCCCTGAGTTTTGTGCCTGAATCCTCTGCCATTGTGCGATGGGGGGCGTGCTGGCAGTAGGCCAGGCTTGGTTATTTCGTGTAATCCAGTACTCTGGCGCCGCTTGTCAGTTTTTTGTCTTTAATGCAGGATGCGCGACAGTAGCACTCGGATGTGCCTGATTAGAAGTCGATTTCGGCGTAGTTGGTGGTGTTCCGCCGACTCTCTTTGAGGCCTGGGGAGGTTGATTGTCCGCGCTCGACGAACCCTTGCGGTTGGTGCTGCTGGCTGAAACGCCGGAGTGGCTCGAGCTATTGCGCGAGCGGCTGGCCGCCTTGGGCAGTGTCTTCCCGCTGATTACCGCGCCCACTTGGGCGGCGGCCAGCAGCCTGTTCGATAGCCGGATCAATGGCCTGCTGCTGACCACGGAGGCGCACCGGCCCGCGGCTGGGATCTGTCCGCTACCGATCATCTTGCTGCTTGAGGAAGAGCCTGCCGAAGCGCCTGCGGGGGTCTGCGACTGGCTGGTGCGTGACGGCCTGACCGTCGATGTGCTGCGGCGCTGTCTGCGTTATGTGTGCGAGCAGGGCCGTCTGCAGGAAACCCTGCAGCGCCTGGGCGAGCAGGATGCGCTGACCGGCATCGCCAATCGACAGGGTTTTCAGACCCTGCTCGCCGCCCGTCTGGCCGAATGCCAGGGGCAAGGCCTGGCGCTCGCCCACCTCGACCTGGACAACTTCCGCCACGCCAACGATGCCCTCGGCCATCAGGCCGGCGACCTCCTGATCCGGCAAGTGGTGACGCGGCTCAAGGCGCAGTTGCAGGGCGGGGATCAGATCGCCCGCCTGGGCAGCGATGAGTTTGCCCTGCTGCTCGATGTGCGCAGCGATCCGCAGCGTGCAGCGCGCCTGGCCGAACGCATTACCGAAGCCCTGGCCGAACCCTACTGGGTCAACGGCGAAAGCCTGTTGATCGGTTGCAGCATTGGCCTGGCCTACGCCCGCGACGAGGGGGGCGCCGACCCGCTGATGTGGCATGCGCATATCGCCATGCAGCAGGCCAAGAACCAGCAAGGCTGCACCTTCCACATCTTCGACGAACGGATCAATCGCGGCGCGCGCAGCCAGGCCGAGCTGGAAAGTGAGCTGCGGCGGGCGCTGCGGCGCGACGAATTGGAACTGCATTATCAGCCGCGGCTGTGTCTGCAGACGGGGCGCATTGTCGGCCTGGAAGCGCTGGTGCGCTGGCAGCACCGCGAGCGTGGTCTGCTGGCGCCGAACGAATTCGTGCCGCTGGCCGAGGAAAGCGGGTTGATCGTGCCGCTCGGCTACTGGGTGATCTCCCGGGCCCTGCGCGATATGCAATGGCTGCGCGGCCGCGGTCTGCCGGCATTGCACATGGCGGTCAACCTGTCGTTCCGTCAGTTCCAGGACAGCCAGCTGTTGTCGACCCTCAGCCGCTTGATCGCAGAGCGTGGCGTCGATGCGCGCTGGCTGGAGTTCGAGCTTACCGAGACCGCCGTGATGCGCCGCAGCGACCAGGTGCAGCAGACCATGCTGGCGCTCGGGCGCCTGGGCGTGCGCTTTTCCCTGGACGACTTCGGCACGGGTTTCTCCTCCTTCGTCCACCTCAGCAGCCTGCCGATTGCCCTGTTGAAAATCGACAAGAGCTTTGTCGGCGACATGGACCAGCGTCCGGAGAACCGTCAGTTGGTACGGGCGATGATCAATCTGGCCCACAACCTCAATCTGCAGGTGGTCGGCGAAGGGGTGGAAAACGCCGAGCAACTGGCCCTGCTGCGCGAGTTCGGCTGCGACCAGGTGCAGGGTTACCTGATCAGCAAGGCGATCCCGCTGAACGAGCTGGCGCGCTTCCTGGTGTTCGGCATGCGTCAGCCGCTGCTCGGCTTGCTCAAGCCCTGAACTCGCCTGTGCCGGACTCGCCGCCGGGCGCCGCTGCGTAGGGTGCGCTGCGCGCACCAGTTCCAGCCTTGGTGCGAAACGCTCCGGTGCGCGCAGCGCACCCTACGAGAGGCAGGCCTCTCCTTCCAGCTGCGACGGGCACAGCAGGCGCGTGCACTTCCATTCGAAGCCCAGGGTCAGGCCGATGGCCGCGCACGCCAGGCCGCTGGCCAGGCCCCACCACACCCCTTGCGCCCCCCAACCCAGCGCGAAGGCCAGGGTCCAGGCCAGTGGCGCGCCGATCAGCCAGTAGCAGCCGAGGCCGACGAAGAAGGTGGTCCGGGCGTCCTTGAGGCCGCGTATCGCACCCATGGCGATGGTCTGGATGCCGTCGAAGAACTCGAACCAGGCGGCAATCGCCAGCAGGGCAATGGCCAGGGTCGTCACCTCGGCGTAGGCCGGGTCGAGGCGGTCGAGAAACAGGCCCACCACCCACTGTGGCGCCAGCCAGAACAGCGCGGCGAAACCCAGCATGCAGCTGGCGCCGAGGCCGATACCCAGACGCCCGGCGCGTTGTGCGTCGAGCAAGCGGCCGGCGCCGAAGTGCTGGCCGATGCGGAAGGTCACCGAGTAGGAAATACCCACCGGCACCATAAAGGCCACGTACACCGACATGATCGCGATCTGATGCGCGGCCAGCTCGACGCTGCCCAGGGCACCCATGCACAGCGCGGCGAAGGCGAACAGGCCAGCCTCCACCGCGTAGGTGCCGCCAATCGGCAGGCCCAGGCGCAGCAGCTCCTTCAGCTCGCGCCAGTCCGGACGCAGCAGGCCGCGCCCCAGCGGGTAGCCGGTATAGGCGCTATGACGCAGCACGTGCCAGGCCAGCAGCAGCGCCATGACATTCATCACCAGCGCGGTGACCAGGCCGATGCCGGCCAGCCCCAGGTGCGGCAGGCCGAACCAGCCCTCGATCAATGCGTAGTTGAGCACCCCGTTGGCCAGCGCGCCGCCGATGCTGATGGTCATCACCGGGCCGGGGCGGCCGATAGCGCTGGTAAAGCCGCGCAGCGCCATGAAGGTCATATAGCCGGGCAGGGCGAAGATCAACGTGGCGAGAAACTGCGTGGCCCCGGCGACGTTCGCCGGCAGCTGGCCGAATTGCAGCAACGTCGGCTGCAGGTTCCACAAGCCCAGGCCGGCCAGCAAAGCCAGGCCCCAGCCCAGCCACAGGCCGTTCTGGGTCAGGCGGGTAACCCCCGCGGCATCCCCGGCGCCGTGACGAATGGCGACCAGGTTGCCGACCGCGGCGATCACCCCGACGCAGAAGATCGACACGAAGGAATAGCTGGCCGCCCCCAGGCCGCCGCCGGCCAGGGCTGCGGGACCGAGCAGGCCCATCATTACGGTGTCGGTAAAGACCATCAGCACATGCGCCAGTTGCGCGGCGATCAGTGGGCCGGCCAGGCGCAGAATCGCCCGCAGCTCGCTTCGAATGGGTTGCGTCATGATGAGTAGGGCTCAGTAATAAGGCTTGCCAGAGATTTGTCGGCAAGCAGAGAATGTGGCCATTCTCGGGAGATCGATTGACCGCCACAAAGGGAAAAAAGCGATGCCTGGCATGAGTACAACTCATGAGTACAGTTCATGAGTAAGAATCGCCGTCTGGCGCCGTTGTATGCCTTGCGCGCGTTCGAGGCTGCCGCCCGGCACGGCTCCTTCACCCGCGCGGCCGACGAACTGGCGATCAGCCAGAGCGCGGTGAGCCACCACGTACGCACCCTGGAGCAGCACTTCGCCTGCCGCCTGTTCGAGCGCCAGGGCCGCAACCTGCAACTGACCGAACCGGCGCGCCTGCTGCTGCCGGGTTTGCGCGACGGCTTCGATGCCCTGGAGCGCGCCTGCACCTCCCTGCGTGCGGACGATGCGGTGCTGCGCCTGAAGGCGCCCTCGACCCTGACCATGCGTTGGCTATTGGCTAGGTTGTCGCGCTTTCGTCTGCAGAACGCCGACATCGAGGTGCAACTGACCAGCGCCTGGATGGACGTGGACAAGGTGGATTTTCAGCGAGAGCCGTTCGATTGCGCGGTGTTGCTGGGCAACGGCGAGTTTCCGGATGAGTGGGGCAGCACGCTGCTGTTCGCCGAATGGCTGATCCCGGTCTGCGCGCCCGACGCGGCCCAGGGCGGGCCCTGGGATCTGGCCAGGCTGCAGGGCGCGGAACTGGTGCACCCGACCCCGGACCGGCGCGACTGGCGCCAGTGGCTACAGGCCATGGGCCTGGCCGAACAGGTGCCGCTCAAGGGCGGTCAGGTGTTCGACACCCTGGAGCTGGGCATGGTCGCCGCCGCCCGCGGTTACGGCGTGTCGATTGGCGATCTGGTGCTGGTCGCCGAAGACGTCGCCCAGGGCCGCCTCGGCCTGCCTTGGCCCTGCGCGGTGCCCAGCGGCTGCAGCTACTACCTGGTCTGGCCCAAGGCGCGGCGCGGCCAGGAGCGCTATCTACGCTTGCGCGACTACCTGGTCGGCGAAGTGGCGGCGATGCAGTTGCCGCAGGTGCGGCGGGTCGCTTGAGGCGCTATTGAACGGGCGATGCCCCGGTTGGGCGGCGTTCCCTTTGTAGGGCGGCTTCGGAGCGCAGCGACAACCCGCCAGCTTTTGTGCCGAGAGGATGCACCCATGGTGCACTGCCTGCGGCGAGTGCACCCTACGGATTGTGGATTACCCCAGATCAGGCGGTCCGGGCGGCGTTCCTACAGAAAACATCAGCACCCATATAACCAATGACATACGGGTTGTTTGATAAGAGATCCCCCGTCGTCCAGACGCCGCGCTGTCGCGCAGCAAACGGGGGGCAATCGTGTCTGTCGGCTTGTGGGTACCTGTAGGAGCGGCTTCAGCCGCGAAGCTTTGCTGTGCCACGAAGAATTCGCGGCTAAAGCC
>NZ_JBFIIG010000006.1:0-57442 GCF_041601375.1 Pseudomonas sp.
AAAAGCCCCTAAAGCATCCTGGCTTAGCGCCGATAAAGATTACGAATGCGAAGTAACTGGGATGCCTGAGCCAGGCAACCGCCCAAGCGCTCGCAACGCCCAGCTACCTTAAGTACTAGCCCATTGGAGGCAACACCATGGCCCTTACCGTCAATACCAACATTGCGTCGCTCAACACCCAGCGCAACCTGAACTCGTCTTCCAATGCGCTGAATACTTCCCTGCAGCGTCTGTCCACCGGTTCGCGCATCAACAGCGCCAAGGACGACGCCGCCGGCCTGCAGATTTCCAACCGCATGAGCAGCCAGATCAGCGGCCTGGGCGTTGCCGTACGTAACGCCAACGACGGTATCTCCATGGCGCAGACCGCAGAAGGCGCCCTGCAGCAGACCACCGGCATCCTGCAGCGCATGCGTGACCTGTCCCTGCAGTCGGCCAACGGCTCCAACGGCGACTCCGAGCGCAAGGCACTGAACGGCGAAGTGGTGCAGTTGAAAAACGAACTGGACCGTATCGCCACCACTACCCGCTTCGGTAGCAAGCAGTTGTTCGACGGCACCCTGAAAGAGAATATCCAGGTCGGCGCCAACGCCAACGAAACCATCAACGTGGCGATCTCCAGCTTCCGCACCGTCGACATGGGCACCACCGCTTCGCGGGAAGCCACCGCGGCCAAGCTCAGCGCGAGCAATGCGGTCACCAGTCGGACCATCGGCGCGTCGGGTGGCTCCGCGGCCGCGGCCCAGGTCGATGGCAGCGCCTCGACCCTGGTCGGTTCGGCCGCTCCAACCACAGATTTTGACAACAGTGTTGCGGGAACTGCGTCCACGCTGACAGGGAGCGCTGCGCCTACCACGCTGGTTATTGATGGCACCAACAATACTCTGGATCTTAGTGGTGGAGGCATTAGTGGTACTGTAAGTCTCACTCTGAGCTCTGCAACCTATGGTACTGATCAGCTTCTTGCAGATGAGATCAATACTCAAATTGCAGGGTCTGCAGCAGCGGGTCAAGTTACGGCCACCGTTTCTGGCGGTAACTTGGTGTTGACTGAGGTTGACGCGGGCAGTGGCTTCAGCGGTACAGATCTGGCGGTTGCGGGCAATGGTGCAGCTAATGCATTCGGTACTCCGGCCAATAATACTGCTGCAGCAACCGTGGCCAACACTGCCGCTGCGGACTTCACCATTGACTTCGGTGGCACCAACCAGAGCTTCACCCTCAATACTGACCTGACCGACGCAGCTGGCGTCCGGGACGAGATCAATACCCAGATTGCCGCAGGTGCGCTCAACGGGCTAGTCACAGCGTCTTTGGATGGCAGTGGTAACCTGCAGCTGACCGAAGTGGATGTGGGCAGCGATAGCCTCTATACAGCCGGAGCGCTGGCGGTTAGCGGTACGGGTGCAGCCTCCGTCTTCGGTGCAGGGCCAACCAGCACTACCGGTACCGCCGGTACGGCAGCGGTTGCAGCGGTTCCGGCTACCACCAACAGAAGCTTCGATATTTCTCTGGACGGCGGCACCGCTGCAACCATCACCATCGATGACGGTACCTACGACAGCCTGGAAGCCCTGGCCGACAACATCAACCAGAAGTTCGCCGCCGATGCCACCCTGAAAGGCGAGGTGCGTGCCACCGTCGATAACGGCCAGTTGCAGTTCGTTCGTTCCGACAAGGGCACGGCCAACAGCGTCACCGTCACTGCGGTGGCGGGCGATACGGGTCTGACCAACCTGGGCTTCGCCGATGCCGACACCATCGCCGGCACCGATGCCGGTGCAGTCGACAGCTCGGTCGAGCAGATCGATATCAGTACCGTCGAAGGGGCCCAGGCGGCGATCGCCACCCTGGATGCCGCGTTGGCCGAAGTGGACACCACCCGCGCCAACATGGGTGCGGTGCAGAACCGCTTCGAGTCGACCATCAGCAACCTGCAGAACGTCTCGGAAAACACCGCGGCTTCCCGTGGTCGTATCCTGGATACCGACTTCGCCGCGGAAACTGCCAATCTGAGCAAGAACCAGATTCTGCAGCAGGCCGGTACCGCGATTCTGGCTCAGGCCAACCAGTTGCCACAGGCAGTACTCAGCCTGCTGCGTTAAGCTCAGTGGCAGGTTAGCTTGAACCTCGGGGGGTAGTGCCTGGCGCTACTCCCCGCTTTGCCATTCGAGGTAAGGTTATGGATATCAATGCAGTAAGTAATGCAGGGCAGGTGGGCAGCGTCAGCCGTTTGCCGCGAAGCGATACGGCTCCTGGGGCCGAGCTCGGTCGTCCTCCGGTCGCGGTGCCAGCAGAGCAGGTGCAGCCCGCTGCGCAGCAGGCGCCGTCACGTGAGCCGGTGGAAGAGGCCGTATCGAGTATCAAGGCGTTCGCCCAGAGCATTCAGCGCAACCTGAATTTCGCCCTGGATGACTCGAGTGGACAGGTCGTGGTCAAGGTGACCGATGGCATCTCCGGCGAGGTTATCCGGCAGATCCCCTCGGAAGACGCATTGCGCCTGGCCGAGAGCCTGGAAGAGGCGCGCAGTTTGCTGTTCAAGGCGGAAGCCTAGAACGGCACGCTTCTTGATTGCTCTTGTCTCTACAGGGGTAGCGTCAACTCCATGACGAGGTGGTCAGCATGGCAGGCATAACAGGTATCGGTTCCGGCCTTGATATCAACAGCATCGTAGGTGCGTTGATCAATGCCGAGAAGGCTCCCAAGCAGGCGCAGCTCGCGCGTCTGGAAAAAGCGTCCACTACCAAGTTCTCCGCATTGGGGCAGCTCAAGGGTGCGCTCGGTACCTTCCAGACTGCCATGAAGAATCTCAACAGTCCGGCGTTGTTCGAGAAGCGCACGGCGACCTCTTCCAATAGCAGCGCGCTCACGGCTACAGCCAGCAAGACTGCGCTGGCAGGCAGCTACAAGGTCACGGTGGAGCGTCTGGCCAGTGCCAGCAAGGTTGCTACCGCCGCATTGGCCAGTGATTTTGCGGCGACTGGCACTGGCCAGTTGAGCGTCAAGCTCGGCGCCAGTGATGCAGGGGTAAGCGTCGATATCGCCAGCGGCGATACTCTGGTGGGCATCCGTGACAAGCTGAATGCGGCGCTGAAGGACAAGGGCATCACCGCCAATATCGTCAACAATCCGGCAGACGGCACCTCGCGTCTGGTCCTGAATGCCAAGGAGACGGGGGGTGGCCAGGATATTTCCATCGAAACCGCCGATGCCGGTCTGACTGCCCTGGTCGTCGATGGCGCGAGCGAGGTCGTGGGCGATGCTGCCGGTTATCTGCAGCAGGCGGCAGATGCGGAGTTCACCATCGATGGTCTGGCACTGAAAAGCTCGAGCAACAGCGTCGATGGCGCCATCCCTGACGTAACTTTTACCCTGGTTGGCAAGACCGAAGTGGACAAGCCGTTGACGGTCAACGTCGGTCAGGATAAGTCCGGGGTTACCGCCAACATCAAGAAATTCGTCGAGGCTTACAACAAGCTGATAGCCACCACCAGTGAGCTGACCAGCGTAGTGGCCGTGGGCGAGGGTAAGGCGCCGGTTGTCGGTGGCCTGGTTGGCGATGCTTCGGTGCGTATGCTGCTGAGCGGTGTGCGTAACGAGCTGGTCAATCCGGCTGATCAGGAGGGCGTGCGGGTGTTGGCCGATTTGGGGATCACCACCCAGAAAGACGGTACCCTGAAAATCGACGATGCCACGTTGAGCACGGCGCTCACCGATAATTTCGATGCAGTGGGCGCCTTTTTTACTGGCGATAACGGCCTGATGAGTCGCGTCGACAAGCGCATCGATGGTTTTGCCAAGACTGGTGGTGTGCTTGAGCAACGCATGAGTGGTCTGCAATCCACCCTGACGGGCATCGACAAGCAGCGGGAAACCTTGAATCGACGTGTCGAGCAGATGCAGGCACGACTGCTTTCCCAGTTCAACGCGATGGACGCGTTGGTGGGCCAGTTGAACCAGACCAGTGAGCGACTTGCCCAGTCTTTAGGCAACCTGCCAGGCGTAGTTAAACAGGACTATTGATTCGTGAATAACCCAATCGACACCTACAAAACCGTCAAGACCAGCCAGGAAGTCAGTCCTTACCGTGCCGTGCAATTGTTGCTCGATGGCGCATTGGAGCGGATTTCCCTGGCATTGCTGGCTCAACAGCAAGGCAGTCCCGATGTGCGTGGCGAAGCCGTGGGCGGGACCCTGTCCATCATCGGCATTCTCCAGGGCAGCCTGGACAAGCAGCTGGGCGGCGAACTGGCGGAAAATCTGGATTCGTTGTACGACTACATGACCCGGCGCCTGGCCGGTGTGGCGCTGGACAAGACTCCGCAGAGCCTGGAAGAGGTGCAGGGCTTGCTGGCGCAGATACGTGATGCCTGGAGTGCGATCGGGCCTGAGGTCGAGCCTGTCGCGTCCTGATTACGGCGGCGATTCATTGGCCTGTGCAATGGCTTGCTGGTTCCTGTTTGACGAGTTAAATCAATCAGTTGTGTTCTTTACATGTCGCCCTAAAGCTGCCGCCGGAACTGCCGATACATGAAGTATTCCCGCACCACACTGGAGTACATTCAGCATGAACGCGATGACGGCCATGAAGCAGTATCAAAACGTCAACACCCAGGCTCAGGCCGTGGATGCCAGTCCCCATCGGTTGATCCAAATGCTGATGGAAGGCGGTCTGACTCGCATCGCCCAGGCGCGTGGCGCCATGGAGCGCCAGCAGACGGCGATAAAGGGCGAACTGATCGGCAAGGCCATCGCTATCATCGGTGGCCTGCGCGAAGGCCTGGATCTGCAGCAGGGTGGCGAGTTGGCAGCCAACCTGGATAGCCTCTACCAGTACATGGTTTCTCGTCTACTCGAGGCCAATGTTAAAAATGACGCCGCGTCGCTCGATGAAGTGGCGGGGCTGTTGCGAAATGTGAAGTCCGGCTGGGACGCGATCGGCCAGTGATGCAGCCTGGCGCTTAAGGAGCACGCTCATGAGTTCATCTGTCCAGCGTCTGGAAAAGACCGGAAGCGCCTTGCGCGATGCCCTGGCCGCACAGGATTGGGCGGCCATCGGCGAACTGGATCTGCAGTGCCGCCAAGCCGTTGACGAAGCCATGGTCGAGTCCGTGCAGGACGAAGACGTGCTGCGCGCACGCATGCAGGAATTGCTGGACCTGTACCGCGAGCTGGTCGATGTCTGTCAGTCGGAGCAACGGCGCCTGGCGGACGAGCTGATGCAGCTGAACCAGGCCCAGCAAGGGGCCAAGGTCTACCAGTTGTTCGGGTGATGGGTCGGCGGTCAGCCAGTATGCAATAATCCACAATCCGTAGGGCGTATATGGACTCCTCCTATAGGCGGCATCTGCGTGCCAAGTAATGTGTTCTGAGTAAGAGTCACAGTACTCACCAAGAGGAGGAGTCCATCCCATCATCACTCGCCGCAGGCAGTGCGCCACGGATAGTTGGTGCAGCACAATAGCTGGCGGGTTGTCGCTTCGCTCCGAAGCCGCCCTACGATAGGATCATCGTCCTACTGGTCTTGCTCCCCCTTCTTGCAAACAATCGCTTAGGCACTTGGTCGTGAATATCAAAAAAAGCACGCCATAAAATTGACTATTCTCGAGAAATTGACTTTACTAGCGGCCAATTGCCAGCGTACAGAGTGCGCTTCCGTTCGCTCCCAGGATCAGATCAAAATATGTGGCGTGAAACGAAAATTCTGCTGATTGACGATGACAGCGAGCGGCGTCGTGATTTGACGGTCATCCTCAATTTCCTGGGCGAAGATCACCTCGCGTGTGGCAGCCGTGACTGGCAGGATGCGGTGGCTCAATTGGCCTCCAGTCGCGAGGTGC
Organism: Pseudomonas sp.; assembly: GCF_041601375.1. Lineage (GTDB taxonomy): Bacteria > Pseudomonadota > Gammaproteobacteria > Pseudomonadales > Pseudomonadaceae > Aquipseudomonas. Next base: position 5,841 of record NZ_JBFIIG010000006.1, read on the forward strand.
TCAGCGTATTGCTCGGTGATGTGCTGGCCAAGGGCGGGGTCCTGGAGATCCTCAAGCAAACGGCTGCCTGGGACGAGTTTCTGCCGATCCTGCTGATCGACGAACAGGCGGCTGCGGAATGGCCGGAAGAGTTGCGCCGCCGTGTGCTGGCGACCCTGGAAATGCCGCTTAGCTACAACAAGCTGCTCGATTCCTTGCACCGTGCTCAGGTCTACCGTGAGATGTACGACCAGGCGCGCGAGCGCGGTCGTCAGCGTGAGCCGAATCTGTTCCGCAGCCTGGTCGGTACCAGCCGCGCCATTCAGCAGGTGCGGCAGATGATGCAGCAGGTGGCGGATACCGAGGCCAGCGTGCTGATCCTCGGTGAGTCGGGCACCGGCAAAGAGGTTGTGGCGCGCAACCTGCACTATCACTCCAGGCGACGAGAGGCGCCTTTCGTGCCGATCAACTGTGGCGCGATTCCTGCGGAGTTGCTGGAAAGCGAACTGTTCGGTCATGAAAAGGGCGCCTTTACCGGAGCGATCACCAGCCGCGCCGGGCGTTTCGAGTTGGCCAATGGCGGCACCCTGTTCCTCGATGAAATTGGCGACATGCCCCTGTCGATGCAGGTCAAGCTGCTGCGGGTGCTGCAGGAGCGCACCTATGAGCGAGTTGGCAGCAACAAGACGCAAAGTGCCGACGTGCGCATCATCGCGGCGACCCACAAGAATCTGGAAGAGATGATCGAAGCGGGTAGTTTTCGCGAAGATCTCTACTACCGGCTCAATGTGTTCCCCATCGAAATGGCACCGCTGCGCGAGCGTATCGAAGATATTCCCCTGCTGATGAACGAGCTGATCTCGCGCATGGAGCACGAGAAGCGCGGCTCGATCCGTTTCAACTCGGCGGCGATCATGTCGCTGTGCCGCCACGACTGGGCGGGCAATGTGCGTGAGCTGGCCAATCTGGTCGAACGCATGGCGATCATGCATCCCTATGGGGTGATCGGCGTGGGCGAGCTGCCGAAGAAATTCCGTCATGTCGACGATGAAGACGAGGACCTGACCGCTAGCCTGCGTGAGGATCTGGAGGAGCGTGCAGCCATCATCGCCGGGCTGCCGGGCGTCAGTACGCCGGCCATGCTGCCGGCCGAAGGCCTCGACCTGAAGGACTACCTGGGCAACCTCGAGCAGGGCTTGATCCAGCAGGCGCTCGATGACGCCAGCGGTGTGGTGGCCCGGGCGGCAGAGCGCTTGCGCATTCGCCGCACCACCCTGGTCGAGAAAATGCGCAAGTACGGTATGAGCCGGCGTGACGACGAGGTTCAGGAAGACTGATACCAAGCAGCGCGCGTAGCGCGCTGCTTGGTTCGCTGGGCGACCCGGGCGGTGTCCATTCTGAGGTAGGGCGGCCTCGGCGCGCAGTGACAACCCGCCAGCTCTGCGTCGCGCCGATAACCCACGGTGCACTGCCTGCGGCGGGTGACACCCTACGGGTCGCGATTTGCCCCAGATTCAACGATACCTTCGCACTGTAGGGCGGCCTCGGAGCGAAGCGACAACCCGCCAGCTTTATGCCGCGCCGATGGACCATGGTGCACTGCCTACGGCGAGTGACACCCTACGGATCGCGGGTTGTTCAAGACCCGGTATGGCGTGCATCAGGCTCGCCGCCGCCCCAGATTACGCTTGAGCTCATCCAGGCTACGGTATGGTCAACGTCACCGGTCCCAACCCATCCGACCGCTCGGTGAGCAATGGCGTCCGCCGGCCGCAGTCAGCGAGTCAGGGTCTTGGCACCGCTGCATTCAATTCAGCCGGGGCTTTGACGCAATTGGCGGGCTTGTTTTTCAAGGCATTGATAAATAGCTAATTTTTTTTAGGCACGGGTATTGCTAACTCTCTGCTAACTGACTGTCTTATGACGGCTCGCCAGGCGAGAGAGAACAATGAAGCCCAATGCCCAACCTTCCCCGAATGCCGAACTTGAACCTGCGGCTCCTCAGGAGCTGGCCAGTCGCGCGAGCCTGGAACAGGCGTTTGCCCGCTTCAACCAGATGTCGACTCAGTTCAGCGAGTCTTACAGCATGCTGGAGGATCGGGTCGCCGAGTTGAAGGGGCAGTTGGCCCTGATCAGCGCCCAGCGCATGCAGGAGCTGGCCGAGAAGGAGCGCCTGGCCTACCGCCTGCAAAGCCTGCTGGATCTGCTGCCCGGCGGGGTCATCGTTATCGACGGGCAGGGCGTGGTGCGTGAAGCCAATCCGGTGGCGTGCAATCTGCTCGGTCTGCCGCTGCTCGGCATGCTCTGGCGTCAGGTGATCGCGCGCAACTTCGCCCCGCGCGAGGACGATGGCCACGAAGTCTCCCTGAAAGATGGTCGACGCCTGTCGATTGCCACTCGCTCGCTGCAGGGCGAGCCGGGCCAACTGGTGCTGCTCACCGACCTGACAGAAACCCGGCGCCTGCAGGATCAGCTGGCGCGGCATGAGCGCTTGTCCGCGCTCGGGCGCATGGTCGCCTCCCTGGCCCATCAGATTCGTACGCCGCTCTCGGCGGCGTTGCTCTATGCCAGCCATTTGACCGAGCAGGTGTTGCCGGTCGAACAGCAGCAGCGCTTCGCCGGGCGCTTGAAGGAGCGTCTGCATGAGCTGGAGCACCAGGTGCGCGACATGCTGGTCTTCGCCCGTGGCGACCTGCCGCTGCCGGATCGGCTGACGCCCAAGGCATGGTTCGAGGCCCTGCAGGCGGCGGCCGAGCCCCATGTGCGCGACATGACGGTGCGCTGGCAATGCGACAGCCGTGACGGCGAGTTGCTGTGTAATCGCGACACCCTGGTCGGTAGCGTGCTCAACCTGATCGAGAATGCGATCCAGGCCGCCGGGCGCGAGGCGCGCTTGAAGATTCACCTGTATCAGCGCGGCAACAGCCTGCGCCTGTGCATCAGCGACAACGGCCCGGGCATAGACAGCGTCACCCTGGCTCGCCTGGGCGAGCCCTTCTTTACCACCAAGGCCACCGGTACCGGCCTCGGCCTGGCGGTGGTCAAGGCGGTTGCGCGCGCCCATCAGGGCGAATTGCAGGTGCGTTCGCGGATCGCGCGCGGCACCTGCGCCTTATTGATTTTGCCGCTGCTGCCCGCGGCGCAACCCTTGATTCAGGAGTAACCCCATGGCTGCCAAAGTTCTACTGGTCGAAGACGACCGCGCCCTGCGCGAAGCCCTGGCCGATACCCTGGCGCTGGGTGGTCACGACTACCGGGCGGTGGATTGCGCCGAAGCGGCGCTCACGGCCCTGGGGCAAGAACCCTTTGGCTTGGTGATCAGCGACGTGAACATGCCGGGCATGGACGGCCATCGGTTATTGGCCCTGATTCGCCAGCGCCAGCCGCAACTACCGGTGTTGCTGATGACCGCCTTCGCGGCGGTCGAGCGTGCGGTGGATGCGATACGCCAGGGCGCGGCGGATTATCTGGTCAAGCCGTTCGAGCCGCAAACCCTGCTGGCGCTGGTCGATCGCCATGCCCTCGGGCGCGTGACGGCGGCCGAGCAGGACGGTCCGGTGGCGCTGGAGCCGGCCAGCGTGCAATTGCTCGAGCTGGCCACGCGGGTGGCGCAGAGCGATTCGACGGTGTTGATCACCGGCGAGTCCGGCACCGGCAAGGAGGTGTTGGCGCGTTTCATTCACCAGCAGTCGCCACGGGCGGCGAAGCCCTTCATTGCCATCAACTGTGCGGCGATTCCCGACAACATGCTCGAGGCCACGTTGTTCGGCCATGAGAAGGGCTCTTTCACCGGCGCCATCGCCAGCGCGCCGGGCAAGTTCGAGCTGGCCGAGGGCGGCACCATTCTGCTCGATGAAATTTCCGAGATGCCACAAGGTTTGCAGGCCAAGCTGTTGCGCGTGCTGCAGGAGCGTGAAGTGGAGCGGGTCGGTGGGCGCAAGCCGATCAGCCTGGATATTCGCGTACTGGCCACCAGTAACCGCGACCTGGCCGGCGAAGTGGCGGCGGGGCGCTTCCGCGAGGACCTCTACTATCGCCTGTCGGTCTTCCCGCTGGCCTGGCAGCCGCTGCGCGAGCGCCCGGCCGACATCCTGCCGTTGGCCGAGCGGCTGCTGGCCAAGCACGTCAAAAAAATGAATCACGCGCCTATTCGGCTTTCGCCGCAGGCGCAGGCGAGTCTGGTGAGCCATGCCTGGCCGGGTAACGTGCGTGAGCTGGATAACGCCCTTCAGCGTGCGCTGATCCTGCAGCAGGGTGGTTTGATCCAGCCGCAGGATCTGTGCCTGGCAGCCACTGTCGGCAGTCTCGCGTCTGCGCCCAGGCCGTTCCTGGCGATGGTGCCGGCGAGCGTCCCGCTGCCGCCGGAGGTTGTGTCGGCCGAGGCTGGTGCCTTGGGTGAAGACCTGCGCCGGCATGAGTTCCAGATGATCATCGATATCCTGCGCGCCGAGCGCGGGCGGCGCAAAGAAGCCGCCGAGCGCCTGGGCATCAGCCCGCGCACCCTGCGCTACAAGCTGGCACAGATGCGCGATGCCGGCATGGATGTGGAGGCCTATCTGTTTGCCAGCTAGCGCTGGCAGCGGCAAGCCGAAAAGGGTGGACGTAGGGTGGGCTCAGGAGCGCAGCGAACAGTCCACCGCCACCCTGCCATCAGCCGGGAACCTTGCCACGGCGTACTGCTTTGCGAGTACGCCCTACGGTCTGCTCCGTGCTCCGATTGTACGTAAAAGCCGTAGCCAGGTTGGGCGAGGAGGGTGGACGTAGGGTGGACTCAGGAGCGCAGCGAACAGTCCACCGCCACCCTGCCATCAGCCGGGAGCCTTGCCACGGCGTACTGCTTCGCGAGTACGCCTGACGGTGTGGCCCTATATTGGCAAATTCAAGCTGTAAGCCGTAATCGTTAAGCCACAAGAAGAAGCCCGTCTCCTGCGGCTTCATCCGGGCCGAGCTTTGGCTGTTGCTTGCAGCTTTTGGCTTACGGCTTGCGATTGCCGTTATCTGGCACCCTTGTTGCAATACCTCTGCTACGAGCCGCGTAGTGTCAAAAAACCGCGGCCAGTGGAGGAAGGTCATGAGCCAGGGTATTGAATTCAACCGCTTGATGCTGGAAATGCGTTCCATGCAGACCGAGGCGATGGCGCGGCAGAAGCCGGTCGCCAGCGTGCCGGAGCCCGGTGCTCCGAGCTTCTCGGACATGCTGGGGCAGGCGGTGAACAAGGTCAACGAAACCCAGCAGGCCTCCAATCAACTGGCCACTGCCTTTGAAATGGGCAAGAGCGGGGTGGACTTGAGCGATGTGATGATCGCCTCGCAGAAAGCCAGCGTGTCTTTCCAGGCCATGACTCAGGTGCGCAACAAGCTGGTTCAGGCGTATCAAGACATCATGCAGATGCCGGTTTAAGGGTAGGTTCTAGATTATGGCCGACGCACTCGCCAGCAACATTCCCGCCACGACTGCTGGCAATGACTCGAGCAAGCCGCTGTTCGGCCTGGCGTTTCTGGAGAACCTCGCGGACATGTCGATGCTCCGCCAGCTCGGCCTGATGGTCGGCCTGGCCGCCAGCGTCGCCATTGGTTTTGCCGTGGTGCTCTGGTCGCAGCAGCCGGATTACCGTCCGCTGTATGGCAGCCTGGAGGGGATGGACGCTTCTCAGGTCATGCAGACCCTGGGCGCCGCCGACATCAGCTACACCGTCGAACCCAGTTCTGGCGCGCTGCTGGTCAAGGCCGATGATCTGGCGCGGGCACGCATGCGTCTGGCCGCCGCCGGCGTGGCGCCGAGCGATAACAACATCGGCTTCGAGATTCTCGACAAGGAACAGGGCCTCGGCACCAGCCAGTTCATGGAAGCCACGCGTTATCGCCGTGGTCTGGAAGGCGAGTTGGCGCGCACCGTGTCCAGCCTCAACAACGTCAAGGCTGCGCGGGTGCACCTGGCCATTCCGAAGAGTTCGGTGTTCGTGCGTGACGAACGCAAGCCCAGCGCCTCGGTGCTGGTCGAGCTGTATTCGGGGCGCGGTCTGGAGCCGAGCCAGGTGACGGCCATCATCAACCTGGTGGCCACCAGCGTGCCCGAGCTGGACAAGGCACAGGTCACGGTGGTCGACCAGAAAGGCAACCTGCTGTCCGATCAGCAGGAGACGTCCGCGCTGAGCATGGCCGGCAAGCAGTTCGACTACAGCCGGCGCATGGAGAGCATGCTCACCCAGCGCGTGCACAATATCTTGCAACCGGTGCTCGGTGCCGGGCGCTACAAGGCCGAGGTGTCGGCCGATGTCGACTTCAGCGCGGTCGAGTCCACCTCGGAAATGTTCAACCCGGATCAGCCGGCGTTGCGCAGCGAACAACAGGTCAACGAGCAACGCAGCAGCGGCAGCCAGTCGCCGCTGGGCATACCGGGCGCCCTGAGCAATCAGCCGCCGGGCGCCGCGGGCGCACCGGAGAAGGCCGGTGGAGCGGCGGCCGCAGGCGGGGCGATTGCCGCGGGTCAGCCGCTGGTGGACGTCAACGGCCAGCAGGTCATGGACCCGGTGACCGGTCAGCCGATGCTGGCGCCTTTCCCGGCGGACAGGCGCGAACAATCGACGCGCAATTTCGAACTGGATCGCTCGATCAGCCACACCAAGCAGCAACAGGGCCGTCTGCGCCGCCTGTCGGTGGCGGTGGTGGTCGACGATCAGGTCAAGGTCGATGCCGCCACTGGCGAAACCAGCCGCACGCCCTGGACCATCGACGAACTGGCACGCTTCACCCGCCTGGTGCAGGACTCGGTCGGCTTCGATGCCAGCCGCGGCGACAGCGTCAGCGTGATCAATACGCCATTCTCCGCCGTGATCGGCGAAGAAATCGCCGAGATTCCGTTCTACACCCAGCCCTGGTTCTGGGACGTGGTCAAGCAAGTGCTCGGCGTGTTGTTCATTCTGGTCCTGGTATTCGGCGTGTTGCGCCCGGTGTTGAACAATATCACCGGTGGCGGTAAAGGCCGGAGCCTGGCAACTGGCGGTCGCCATGGCGATGCCGAACTGGGTGACATGGGCGGTCTGGACGGCGAGCTGGCCGCCGACCGGGTCAGCCTCGGCGGCCCGCAAAGCATCCTCCTGCCGAGCCCGAGCGAGGGGTATGATGCGCAGCTAAATGCAATCAAGAGCCTGGTGGCGGAAGATCCGGGCCGCGTTGCCCAGGTGGTGAAAGAGTGGATCAACGCCGATGAGTGAGAACCGTACAGCCGCCAAGTTGAGCAAGGTCGAGAAGGCCGCGATCCTCCTGCTGTCGCTCGGTGAAACCGATGCCGCACAGGTGTTGCGCCACCTCGGGCCGAAGGAAGTGCAGCGCGTCGGCGTGGCCATGGCCGGCATGCGCAACGTGCACCGCGAGAAGGTCGAGCAGGTGATGGGCGAGTTCGTCGACATCGTCGGCGACCAGACCAGCCTGGGCGTGGGTGCCGACGGTTATATCCGCAAGATGCTGACCCAGGCCCTGGGCGAAGACAAGGCCGGCAACCTGATCGACCGTATCCTGCTCGGCGGCAGCACCAGCGGCCTGGACAGCCTGAAATGGATGGAGCCGCGCGCCGTGGCCGACGTGATCCGCTACGAGCATCCGCAGATCCAGGCGATCGTGGTGGCCTACCTCGACCCCGACCAGGCCGGCGAGGTGCTCGGCCATTTCGACCACAAGGTGCGCCTGGATATTGTCCTGCGCGTGTCCTCGCTGAATACCGTGCAGCCGGCGGCACTCAAGGAACTCAACCAGATTCTCGAGAAGCAATTCTCCGGCAGCTCCAACAGCACCCGCGCCAGCATGGGCGGGGTCAAGCGGGCGGCCGACATCATGAACTTCCTCGACAGCTCGATCGAGGGCCAGTTGATGGACTCGATCCGCGAGGTCGACGAAGATCTGTCGTCGCAGATCGAAGACCTGATGTTCGTCTTCGACAACCTCGCCGAGGTCGACGACCGCGGCATCCAGGCGCTGCTGCGCGAGGTTTCCTCCGATGTGCTGGTGCTGGCGCTCAAGGGCGCGGACGAGGCGATCAAGGAGAAGGTCTTCAAGAACATGTCCAAGCGCGCGGCCGAGCTGCTGCGCGACGATCTGGAAGCCAAGGGCCCGGTGCGGGTCAGCGACGTGGAAACGGCGCAGAAGGAAATTCTCACCATTGCCCGGCGCATGGCCGAAGCCGGGGAAATCGTCCTCGGTGGCAAGGGTGGCGAAGAGATGGTTTAACCGGAGAAGATCGGCATGGCCCCCAAGGAAGCGCCCAGCGAGTTGATTCGCGCCCAGGACATCAGCGTCATCGACCGCTGGGCATTGCCCAGCTTCGACCCGCAGGTCGAGGCTGCCGGCGCCGATCCGACGAGCGAGGCCGGCGCAGCCGCAGCCGCAGCCGAGTCCGCCGAGGCGGGGCCGGCTGAGTCCGAGGATGTGGCCCTGGAAGACGTCAAGCCCTTGACGCTGGATGAGCTGGAGGCGATTCGCCAGGACGCCTACAACGAAGGCTTCAGCACCGGCGAGAAGGACGGTTACCACAGCGGTCAGCTGAAAGCCAAGCAGGAGGCCGATAGCGCGCTGGCAGGCAAGCTGCTCGCCGTCGAGCAGCTGATGCAGCAGCTGTTCGAGCCGATTGCCGAGCAGGACCAGCAGCTCGAAGTGGCGCTGGTCAACCTGGTCAGCCACATGGCCCGCGAAGTGATCCAGCGCGAGCTGAGCAGCGACTCCAGCCAGATCCGTCAGGTCTTGCGCGAAGCCCTCAAGTTGCTGCCGATGGGCGCCGGCAACGTGCGTATTCAGCTCAATCCGCAAGACTTCGAGATGGTCAAGGCCCTGCGCGAGCGCCACGAAGAGAGCTGGCGGATTGTCGAAGACGACAACCTGTTGCCCGGCGGTTGTCGGGTCGAGACGGAACACAGCCGTATCGATGCGAGCATAGAAACCCGCCTGGCCCAGGCGCTGAAGCAGCTGTTCGAGCAGCAGCGCGAGCAGGCTACCCACCCGCTCCCAGCCGATATTCAGCTCGACCTGAACGGGGCCAAGGAGCCGCCGCATGCGTCTTGAACGCACCAGTTTCGCCAAGCGCCTGGCCGGTTACCGCGAGGTGCTGCAGTTGCCTAGCCAGCCGGTGGTCGAAGGGCGTTTGCAGCGCATGGTCGGCCTGACCATGGAGGCCGAGGGCCTGCGCGCGGCACTCGGCAGTCGCTGCCTGGTGATCAACGATGACAGCTATCACCCGGTGCAGGTCGAAGCCGAGGTGATGGGCTTCGCCAACGGCAAGAGCTACCTGATGCCGGTCGGCAGCCTGGCCGGCATCGCGCCAGGGGCGCGGGTGGTGCCGCTGCCGGACAGCGGACGTTTGCCGATGGGCAAGTCGATGCTCGGTCGGGTGCTGGACGGCACCGGGCGGGCGCTGGACGGCAAGGGTGGGATGAAGGCCGAAGACTGGGTGCCGCTGGATGGGCCGACGATCAATCCGCTGAAACGCCACCCGATCAGCCAGCCGCTGGATGTCGGCATCCGCAGCATCAACGGTCTGCTCACGGTCGGGCGCGGCCAGCGCATCGGTCTGTTCGCCGGTACCGGGGTCGGCAAGAGCGTGCTGCTGGGCATGATGACGCGCTTTACCGAGGCGGACATCATCGTGGTCGGCCTGATCGGCGAGCGTGGTCGCGAGGTCAAGGAGTTCATCGACGAGATCCTCGGTACCGAAGGCATCAAGCGTTCGGTGGTGGTCGCCTCGCCAGCGGACGATGCGCCGCTGATGCGCCTACGCGCGGCGATGTATTGCACGCGCATCGCCGAATACTTTCGCGACAAGGGCAAGAATGTCCTGTTGCTGATGGATTCGCTGACCCGTTTCGCCCAGGCCCAGCGCGAGATCGCCCTGGCCATTGGCGAACCGCCGGCGACCAAGGGCTATCCGCCGTCGGTGTTTGCCAAGCTGCCAAAACTGGTCGAGCGCGCCGGTAATGCGGAAGAGGGCGGCGGTTCGATCACGGCGTTCTACACGGTATTGAGCGAAGGCGACGACCAGCAGGATCCGATTGCCGACGCCGCGCGCGGCGTGCTCGACGGTCACATCGTACTGTCGCGGCGCCTGGCCGAGGAGGGCCATTACCCAGCCATCGACATCGAGGCCTCGATCAGCCGCGTCATGCCGCAAGTGGTGACCAGCGAACACCAGCGTAGCGCGCAGCGTTTCAAGCAGCTGTGGGCGCGCTATCAGCAGAGTCGCGACCTGATCAGCGTCGGCGCCTACGTGCCCGGCGGCGATGCCGATACCGACCTGGCCATCGCGCGCCAGCCGGCGATGGTCAGATACCTGCGCCAGGGGCTGGGCGACAGTGAAAGCCTGGAGCGCAGCAGTGCGCTGCTGGCGGCGACCTTCAACCCCAACGCCGCGCCGGGGGGCTAAGTGTCGACCAGTCGCGCCGCGCGTCTGGCGCCGGTTATCGAGATGGCCGAGCGCGCCGCGCGCGAGGCCGCCTTGCAACTCGGCCACTGTCAGGGGCTGCTGCGCCAGGCTCAGGTCAAGCTGGGCGAACTGGAGCAATACCGCGGCGACTATCAGCAACAGTGGATCAGCGAAGGCCAGCGCGGGGTTTCCGGGCAGTGGCTGATGAACTACCAGCGCTTTCTTTCCCAGCTGGAAACCGCCATCGGCCAGCAGCGCCAGAGCGTGGCCTGGCATGGCAACAACCTGGACAAGCTGCGGGTGGTCTGGCAGCAGCGCTATGCGCGCCTGGAGGGCCTGCGCAAGCTGGTTCAGCGCTATCGGGAGGAGGCCCGCCTGAGCGCGGACAAGCGCGAGCAAAAACTCCTCGACGAGTTGGCCCAACGCATACGCCGGGACGATATCGCTTGATTGCCAGTTGCCGCTGGCGCTTGCGAGTGCTACATCTTGAGCACACGGATCGTGCATTCAGACTCGTTCAGTCGCGATAACCATCGCGCAGCCTTGTCTGGGGCGATCGACTGTTCTGCTCGAGTAAGGAGTTCTGTATGGCCATCACCTCGCTGCCCTCGCCCGATGGGCAAGAGTTGACCATTGTGATTCAGGGACGTTTCGATTTCGGCTCGCACCAGGAATTTCGTGACGCCTATGAGCGCGTCAACCTCAGCCCCAAACGCTATGTAGTGGATCTCAAGGGCACGACCTATCTCGACAGTTCGGCGCTGGGCATGTTGCTGTTGTTGCGCGATCACGCCGGTGGCGATCATGCGCAGATCCGCTTGCTCAACTGCAACCCGGATGTGCGCAAGATCCTCGCCATCTCCAATTTCGAACAACTGTTCCAGATCACCTAGCGCGAGCCTCTGAGCCATGCCTGCGCGTCTGTCGATTCTGATTGCCGAGGACAATGCGGCCGACCGCATGCTGTTGTCGACCATCGTCAGCCGTCAGGGCCATCGTAGCCTGACCGCCAGCAATGGCATGGAGGCGGTTGCCTTGTTCGCGCGGGAGCGTCCGCAGCTGGTGCTGATGGACGCCCTGATGCCGGTCATGGACGGCTTCGAGGCGGCACGTCGGATCAAACAGATGGCCGGCGAGGAGCTGGTGCCGATCATCTTCCTGACCTCGCTGACCGAAGGCGAAGCGCTGGTGCGTTGCCTGGAGGCGGGCGGCGATGACTTTCTCGCCAAACCCTACAATCGGGTGATCCTCGAGGCCAAGATCAATGCCATGGATCGTTTGCGCCGCCTGCAGGATACCGTGCTGCAGCAGCGCGACCTGATCGCCCAGCACAACGAGTACCTGCTCAACGAGCAGCGCGTGGCCAAGGCGGTATTCGACAAGGTGGCGCATTCCGGTTGTCTCGCCGCAGCGAATATCCGCTATCTGCAATCGCCCTATGCCTTGTTCAATGGCGATTTGCTGCTCGCCGCGTTCAAGCCTTCCGGTGAAATGCATGTGCTGCTCGGCGACTTTACCGGCCATGGCCTGCCGGCGGCGATCGGCGCCATGCCGCTGGCCGAGGTGTTCTATGGCATGACCGCCAAGGGCTATTCCCTGACGGAAATCCTCCGTGAGATCAACGCCAAGCTCAAGCGTATCCTGCCGCTGGGCGTGTTCTGTTGTGCCACCCTGCTCAGTATCAGCTTCCAGCGCCGGGTCGTGGAGGTGTGGAGCGGCGGCTTGCCGGACGGCTATCTGCTGCGCGCCAACGGCAGCGAGCGGGTGCCCCTGGTGTCGCGGCATCTGCCCTTGGGGGTGTTGGAGCCGGCAGCGTTCAATGACCGCTACGAGGTCTTCCCGCTGGAGTTGGGTGATCGGGTTTTCCTGCTGTCCGATGGCGTACTGGAAGCGCGCAACCAGCAGGACGAATTGTTCGGCGAGAGGCGCCTGCTCAGGGTGTTTGCCGCCAACCGCCAGCCGGCGCAGCTGTTTACGGAAATTCAGCAGGCGCTGCTGCGCTTTCGCGGCGAACTGCAGGACGATGTCAGCCTGGTCGAAGTCAGCATGGTCGAGGAGGGCAGCCTGAACCGTGGCCCCTTGATCTTCACCGGCAGTGGTCAGAACAGTCCGCTGGATTGGTCAGCGAGTTTCGAGTTTCGTGGCGAGACCCTGCGCCGCTTCAATCCGCTGCCGTTCCTGTTGCAGTTGCTGCTCGAGGTCGAGGGCTTGCGACCCCAGGGGGGCGCGCTCTACAGCGTGCTCACCGAGCTCTACTCGAATGCCCTGGAGCATGGGGTGCTGGGCCTGGATTCGAGTTTGAAATGCGATGCCGAAGGTTTCGCCGAGTATTACCTGCAGCGCAGCGCCCGCCTGACCCAGTTGCGTGAGGGCTATGTGCGTTTCCATCTGCAATTGGTTCCCGAATCTGCCGGCGGGCGGCTGACCGTGCGGGTCGAAGACAGTGGGGCGGGTTTCGATGAGCAGGCGATTCTGCAGCGACAGCTGCATGTTGACCGTCTGTGTGGGCGCGGCCTGGCGCTGGTGCGTCAGTTGAGCGAGCGCTGCACCTGGTCGGAGGATGGTCGGGGGGTTAGCGTGGAGTTTTCCTGGTCGGCTGGGGCATAATCCCGCGCCTGGTGATCAGGGAGCGAGCAGATGTCCGATATTCATCTCGATAGCGCGGTATTGGCTGCACTGCAGGATGTAATGGAGGATGAGTATCCGGTGTTGCTGGATACCTATCTGGCGGATTCAGAAGAACGCCTGCGCTTGTTGCATCAGACCCTGCGTGAGGCCGATGCACGGGGCCTGCGTCTGGCGGCGCACAGCTTCAAAGGCAGTTGCAGCAACATGGGCGCGCCCATACTCGCCGGCTTGTGCAGGCAACTGGAAGAAGTCGGTCGGCGCGAGGCGCTGGTCGAGGCGGCCGCGCTGATCGAGCAGATCGACCGTGAATTCGCCATCGTGCGCATTCTGTTCAAAGCCGAGCGCCAGCGTTATCGGCGATGAGAGCAGAAGAGTCGCTACCAGCCGCAAGCGACAAGTAACAGCAAAAGCCCGGCCTGGATGACATCTTCAGGGGCTGAATTTTTCTTGCAGCTTGCAGCTTATGGCTACCGCTCAACTCTACAACCCAACTTGGCCCGGCCTTTGCTAAGTCTATGGCACGACCCCATTTGAATGGAGAATGCCCATGGCCGTCGCCCCCGATCCGCTACTCCGGTCGGCACCGCAAATAAAGCCGAAAACCTCTGCGGGAAAAGCGCCGGAAAGACCGGCCGAGCCCCGTAAGAACGAGGCTTCCAGTTTTGCCCAGGTGTACGCCAAGGAGCGTCAGGCGAAAGCAGCAGAGCGCAGCGATGCGTCCGCCAAACCCGCTCGCCCGGGCAAACCCGAGACGCAGGATGCGCGGCATGCGCAAGCCCCAGAGGCTGCGACTGTCGCGCCGCAGCCGGAATTTGCCGATAGCGGCAAGCTTTTGCCGAACGCCTCGGACGTGGATGACCCGGCCCTCGATTCGCTGCTGGTGTTGGACTCGCCCGGCCAGCAGCCGCTCGATGGCGAAGCGGCAGGTCTCGGTCTTGATCTGGAGCTCGCCGGCGAGCCGCAGCCGCTGATGACGACTGCCCTGTCGGGCGCCTGGCCGACGCCGTCGACCCAGTTGCCAGCGGCCAACGCCGATGCCGAACTGGATGTGCTGGAGCAACTGCCGGCCGTGCAGATGGCTCTGGAATTGGGCGCCAAAGCCAAGGCCACAGTGGCCGAGCAGAGCGCGCCAGGCAGTGTGGCGACGCAAGCCGTGCAAGGCGCCGGGCAAAGCTTTGCCAGCGCCATCGCGGCCATGGGCACTCAGCAGGCGGAGCCCGAGCTCGACTTGCCGGCGCTCGAGCTGACCGCGCAGGGCCTGGAGGCGCTCAAGGAAAGCACCGCCGACAATCGGCCGGAAAACTTCGTCGCCCGGCTCAGTGCGCTGAGTCAGGCCGTTGCTCAGCAGGCCTCGCAAGCTCCGCGCGCCGGGTTGATGGCCGGTCAGCCGGTGCCCATGCAGCAGGCTGGTTGGAGCGAGGCCGTGGTGGATCGGGTGATGCTGCTCTCCAGCCAGAACCTCAAGTCCGCCGAGATTCAGCTCGATCCGGCCGAACTGGGGCGCCTGGAAGTGCGCATCAGCGTCAATCAGGAGCAGACTCAGGTGACCTTCGCCAGCGCCAACGCCGGAGTTCGTGAGGCCCTGGAAGGGCAGATGCACCGTCTGCGCGAGATGTTCGCCCAGCAAGGCATGAACCTGCTCGATGTGAATGTTTCCGATCAGTCGCTCAACCGCGGCTGGCAGGGGCAGGGCGGCGATGGCAAGGGACGTGGCGACGCGGGTAGCGAGCTGCTGGGCGGGGTTGACGAGGAGCTTGTGCCTCTCGGTGTGGAGCTCAAGGGTGGCCTGCCCGGCACCGGGCGCGGCATGGTCGACTATTACGCTTGACGGGCCGAATAGTTTCGCGTCTCGCTTGAGAGTGCACTTTTCGTCGGCTGCCACTCACCGCAGGCCGTGCACCGATGGTTCACCGGCGCGACACAGAATCTGGCGGGTTGTCGCTGCGCTCCGAAGCCGCCCTACCCGCAGGCAGTGCACCGATGGTTCGCCGGCGCGGGGCACAAAAGCTGGCGGGTTGTCGCTGCGCTCCGAGGCCGCCCTCCGAACGAATCGCCGTCCGCCCCCGCAATGGGGGCGGACGTGGCGTTTTCGGGTGACAGCAAGGGGCGAGACTGGTATACCCGCTGGCCATCGTTGAGTCGAACCTCGATTGCGTATGCTGTCGCACCATTGTCTGGGTGTTTCGCAGGCCCGGCACCCTGCAGATATTCGCAAGCTGGCATAACACTTGCTCTCAACCCTTTGAACACGGATTGAACTCCGATTAGTGACGGATAATTGGCATGGCTAAGAAAGACGCGGCGCAAGACCCGGCAGGCGCCGAGGCGAAACCGGCCGGTAAGTTGAAGCTCATCATCCTGATTGTCGTGGCCCTGCTCCTGGCTGCGGGGCTGTCGGTGGGCGGCACCTGGTTCTTCCTCAGCAAGGGCGAGGCCAAGAGTGAGGTCGCGACGGAGTCCGCAGAACCTGCGGTGCCCGTCAAGCAAATGGCGATCTACGAAGAGTTAGTGCCGGCGTTCGTGGTCAACTTCACCCATAACGGTCGGCCGCGCTACATGCAGGTCAGTATTGCTCTGCTGGTGCGTGACCAGGCGGCGCTCGATGCGCTCAAGGTGCACATGCCGGTGCTGCGCAACCGTCTGGTGATGTTGTTCTCCAATCAGGAGTTCGAGTCGTTGATCACCCCGGTGGGCAAGGAAATGCTGCGACAGCAGGCGACGGCCAGCGTGCAGGAACTGGCGCAGCAGGAGACGGGTAACGTAACCGTCGAGCAAGTGCTGTTCACCAACCTGGTGCTGCAATAGGGCATGTTCAGCGCGCCAGCGTGAACAGTCTTTCAAGACCCTAGAGGGGAGCTCCACATGGCTGTGCAAGACCTGCTTTCCCAAGATGAAATCGATGCGCTGCTGCACGGTGTCGATGACGGCTTGGTCGAGACCGAGGACGAGGCCGAACCGGGGAGCGTCAAGCAATATGACCTGACCAGTCAGGACCGGATTGTCCGTGGGCGCATGCCGACCCTGGAAATGATCAACGAGCGCTTCGCCCGCTACACCCGCATCAGCATGTTCAATCTGCTGCGCCGCTCGGCGGATGTGGCAGTCGGCGGCGTGCAGGTGATGAAGTTCGGCGAGTACGTGCATTCGCTGTATGTGCCGACCAGCCTCAACCTGGTCAAGATGAAGCCGCTGCGTGGCACCGGCCTGTTCATCCTCGATGCCAAGCTGGTGTTCAAGCTGGTCGACAACTTTTTCGGTGGCGACGGTCGTCACGCCAAGATCGAAGGCCGTGAATTCACCCCCACCGAACTGCGTGTGGTGCGCATGGTGCTCGATCAGGCATTCATCGATCTCAAGGAGGCCTGGCACGCGGTGCTGGACATCAACTTCGAGTACGTCAACTCAGAGGTCAATCCGGCCCTGGCCAACATCGTCAGCCCCAGCGAAGTGATAGTGGTGTCGACCTTCCATATCGAGCTGGACGGCGGTGGCGGCGACCTGCACATCACCATGCCCTATTCGATGATCGAGCCGATTCGCGAAATGCTCGATGCCGGTTTCCAGTCCGATGTCGACGATCAGGACGAGCGCTGGATCAAGTCCCTGCGCGAAGACATCCTCGACGTCAGCGTGCCGCTCGGCGCCACTGTGGCCAAGCGCCAACTGCGGCTGCGCGACATCCTGCACATGCAGCCGGGCGATGTGATTCCGGTGGATATTCCCGACAACGTAATCATGCGTGCCAATGGCGTCCCGACCTTCACGGTCAAGCTCGGCGCACATAAAGGCAACCTGGCGCTACAAGTGCTAGAGCCCATCGACCGCCAGCGCTGACAGGCTGTCATTGCACAGCACCGCGCTCGCCCAACCCGCTACCAGCCAGCCGAGGACATACGATGGCAGACGAGAATGAACAGACCACCCCCGAGGAGCAGGCGCTGGCCGACGAGTGGGCAGCCGCCTTGTCCGAATCCGGCGACGACGCCAGTCAGGATGATATCGATGCCATGCTAGCCGTCGGTGGGGCGGCTGCGCCAGCTGCGCCACGCGCGCCCATGGAAGAGTTTGGCAGCGTGCCCAAGGGCAATCTACCGGTCAACCTGGACGGGCCGAATCTCGATGTGATTCTCGATATTCCGGTGTCGATTTCCATGGAGGTCGGCAACACCGATATCACCATCCGCAACCTGCTGCAGCTCAACCAGGGTTCGGTGATCGAACTCGATCGGCTCGCTGGCGAGCCGCTCGATGTGCTGGTCAACGGTACCCTGATCGCCCACGGCGAAGTGGTGGTGGTCAACGAGAAGTTCGGCATCCGCCTGACCGACGTGATCAGCCCCAGCGAGCGGATCAAGAAACTGCGTTAACCGGTCGTTGAACAACTCCCTAGGTTGCGGCCGT
Organism: Pseudomonas sp.; assembly: GCF_041601375.1. Lineage (GTDB taxonomy): Bacteria > Pseudomonadota > Gammaproteobacteria > Pseudomonadales > Pseudomonadaceae > Aquipseudomonas. The sequence continues at coordinate 23,254 of NZ_JBFIIG010000006.1, forward strand.
TTTTGCCTGGTCTTGGCGGCCTCGCCGAGATTTTTCAGCGACTTGTCAAGACGCCGACAGAGCCCGATCATGCACAGATTTTTTGCTATTCCCCTGTTCCTGCCGTTCACCGCCCTGGCCGCCGAGCCGGCCGCACAAGCGGCCGCGCCCATGGCCGGCAGTGGCATCGCCGGGCAACTGGTGCAGTTGCTGCTCGGCCTGCTGCTGGTGATCGGCTTGATTTTCCTGCTCGCCTGGCTGATGCGCCGGGTGCAGCAGCTAGGCCCGCGCGGCGGCCAGGTGATCAAGATAGTCGCCAGCCAGGCCCTGGGGCCGCGCGATCGGCTGGTGCTGGTGCAGGTCGGCGGCGAGCAGTTGCTCCTGGGGCTGACGCCGGGGCGTATCGCGCCCTTGCATGTGCTGAAAGAGCCGGTGCACTTGCCTGACGGCGAGCCGGCCTCGACCGAGTTCGCCCAGCGCCTGATGGAGCTGCTGGGCAAGGATCAGAAGGACAAGTCGTGATGAGCGCACTGCGCCTGCTGCTGGTTCTGCTGTTCTCCCTGCTCGCCCCCATGGTCTTCGCTGGCGAGGTGTTTGCCGCCGACAATCCGTTGTCGATCCCGGCGATCACCCTGAGTACCGATGCCGAAGGCCAGCAGGAGTATTCGGTCAGCCTGCAGATCCTGTTGATCATGACGGCGCTGAGTTTCATTCCGGCCTTCGTCATGCTGATGACCAGTTTCACCCGCATCATCATCGTGTTCTCCATCCTGCGTCAGGCTCTGGGCCTGCAACAGACGCCGTCCAACCAGATTCTCGTCGGCCTGGCACTGTTTCTCACCCTGTTCATCATGGCGCCGGTGTTCGAGCAGATTAATGAAGAGGCCTTGCAGCCTTATCTCAGCGAGCAATTGCCGGCCCAGGAGGCGATTGCCAAGGCCGAGGTGCCGCTGAAGAACTTCATGCTGGCGCAGACCCGCGAAAGCGATCTGGAGCTGTTCATGCGCCTGTCCAAGCGCAACGATATCGCCAGCCCGGAAGACACGCCCCTGGTCATCCTGGTCCCGGCGTTCGTCACCTCCGAGCTGAAGACGGCGTTCCAGATCGGCTTCATGATCTTCATCCCGTTCCTGGTGATCGACCTGGTGGTGGCCAGTATCCTCATGGCCATGGGCATGATGATGCTCTCGCCGCTGATCATTTCCCTGCCGTTCAAGATCATGCTGTTCGTCCTCATCGATGGCTGGGCGCTGATCATGGGCACCCTCGCCGCCAGCTTCGGAGGGACCTAGGCATGACGCCCGAGGTAGCCGTCGACCTGTTTCGCGAGGCGCTGTGGCTGACCGCGACCATAGTCGCGATCATCGTCGTGCCCAGCCTGCTGGTCGGCTTGCTGGTCGCCATGTTCCAGGCCGCGACCCAGATCAACGAACAGACCCTGAGCTTCCTGCCGCGCCTGCTGGTGATTTTGGTCACCCTGATCGTCGCCGGGCCCTGGCTGGCCCAGCGCATGATCGAGTACACGGAGAATCTGATCATGAATATTCCTATGCTGATCGGCTGACATGCTGGAACTGAGCGATGCGCAGATCGGCGGCTGGGTGAGCAGCTTTCTCTTGCCGTTGTTTCGTATCGCCGCGTTATTGATGACCATGCCGATCATCGGCACGCAGCTGGTGCCGCTGCGCGTGCGCCTGTATCTGGCGCTGGCGATCTGCCTGGTGTTGCTGCCCAACCTGCCGGCGATGCCGCAGGTCGAGGCGCTGAGCCTGCCGACGTTTATCCTGATCGCCCAGGAAGTGCTGATCGGGGTGATGCTGGGTTTTACCTTGCAGCTGTTCTTCCATGCCTTCGTCATCGCCGGGCAGATAGTGGCAACACAGATGGGCCTGGGCTTCGCTTCCATGGTCGATCCGGCCAACGGCATCTCGGTGGCGGTGATCGGGCAGTTTCTGCTGATGCTGGTGACCTTGCTGTTCCTCGCCATGAACGGCCATCTGGTGGTCTTCGAGGTGCTGGCCGAGAGTTTCGTCACCCTGCCGGTTGGTGGCGGCTTCCTGGTCGAGCACTACTGGCAGTTGGCCAATAAACTGGGCTGGGTGATAGGTGCGGCGCTGATTCTGGTGTTGCCGGCGATTACCGCGCTGCTGGTGGTCAACCTGGCCTTCGGGGTGATGACCCGCGCCGCGCCGCAGCTGAACATTTTCTCCATCGGTTTTCCGCTGACCCTGGTCGTGGGATTGGTAATCCTCTGGATTGGCATGGCCGATATTCTTGCGCAGTACCAGGTGTTCGCCAGCGAAGCCCTGCAACTGCTGCGCGAAATGGCGCGGGCGGGGTAGACCATGGCCGAATCGGAGAGCGGTGCCGATAAAAGCGAGGAGCCCACGGAGAAACGCCTGCGCGAATCCCGTGAGAAAGGCCAGATCGCCCGCTCCCGCGAGCTCAATACCCTGGCGATCATGCTGGCCGGGGCCGGTGGCTTATTGGCCTTCGGCGGCAGCCTGGGCAGTGCCTTGCTGTCGATCATGGGCGGCAACTTCTCCCTGGCGCGCGAGACGATCATGGACGAGCGCTCCATGACGATCTGGCTGCTGGCTTCCGGCAAAGTCGCCGTGGATGCCCTGGTGCCCTTGCTTCTGGCCTTGCTGATCGCCTCCATAGTCGGTCCGATCGCCCTGGGCGGCTGGCTGTTCTCGGCCAAGGCGATGGCGCCCAAGATGAGCCGGATGAACCCGGGGGCGGGGCTCAAGCGGATGTTCTCGGCCAAGGCGCTGGTCGAATTGCTCAAGGCACTGGCCAAATTCACCCTGGTGCTTACGGTGGCGCTGGTGGTGCTGGCCGCCAATGTCGACGACCTGCTGGCGATAGCCCATGAGCCGTTGCAGTCGGCCATCATGCACGCCGCCCAGGTGGTCGGCTGGAGCGCGTTGTGGATGGCCTGTGCGCTGGTGCTGATTGCGGCGGTGGATGTGCCGTTCCAGCTCTGGGACAACAAGCAGAAGATGATGATGACCAAGCAGGAGGTGCGCGACGAATACAAGGACAGCGAGGGCAAGCCCGAGGTCAAACAGCGTATTCGCCAGCTGCAGCGCGAGATGGCCGAGCGGCGCATGATGCAGGCCGTGCCGCAGGCGGATGTGGTGATCACCAACCCGACTCACTTCGCCGTGGCCCTGAAGTACGACCCGAGCAAAGGCAGCGCGCCGGTGTTGCTGGCCAAGGGCGGCGACTTTACCGCCTTGAAGATTCGCGAGATCGCCCAGGAGCACAAGGTCATGCTGCTGGAGTCGCCGGCCCTGGCGCGTGCGGTGTTCTATTCCACCGAACTGGACCAGGAGATTCCGGCCGGCCTGTACCTGGCCGTGGCCCAGGTGCTGGCCTACGTCTACCAGATCCGCCAGTACCAGGCCGGCAAGGGCAAGCGCCCGGCACCGCTGCCGGACCTGCCGATCCCGTCGGATTTACGCCGCGACGAGTAGGGCGGGTGCAACCTGCCGTTGCCGGCGTGGCGGGTTGCACCCGCCCTACAGCTAATTCCCTCCACCCGACATGGCGTCAGCAGGCCCGGTGCCGCGATGGGTTACGCCGCGCCCGAACAGCGGTCTTGAGCGAATATCGGCTCAGCGGCTCAACCCAGCCTGCGAATGGTTCGGACAAAGTTGGACAGCTTCTTGCAAACCCTCGGCAAGGGCGCGGTCAGCGTCAAAAGATTGAATTGGCTGGGGTAGGGATGTGGCAGTAGATCGCTCGCAAATGGTCGGTAACGTGCGCAGCAACCTCTCCGGGTTGCGCGAGGGTAATCTGGGCATTCCCCTGATGCTGCTGGTCATGCTCGGCATGGTCATGCTGCCGATTCCGCCGTTCCTGCTCGACGTGTTGTTCACCTTCAGCATCGCCCTGTCGATCGTGGTGCTGCTGGTCGGCATCTATGCCTTGCGCCCGCTGGATTTCGCGGTGTTCCCGACCATCCTGCTGGCGGCGACCTTGCTGCGCCTGGCGCTGAACGTCGCCTCCACCCGCGTGGTGTTGCTCAACGGGCATGACGGTCATGGCGCGGCGGGGCAGGTGATTCAGGCCTTCGGCGAGGTGGTGATCGGCGGCAACTACGTGGTCGGTATCGTGGTGTTCGCCATCCTCATGATCATCAACTTCGTGGTGGTGACCAAGGGCGCCGGGCGGATTTCCGAGGTCAGCGCCCGCTTCACCCTGGACGCCATGCCCGGCAAGCAGATGGCCATCGACGCGGATCTGAATGCCGGCCTGATCGATCAGGCGGAAGCCAAGACGCGTCGTTCCGAGGTCTCCCAGGAGGCCGACTTCTATGGCTCGATGGACGGTGCCAGCAAGTTCGTCCGTGGCGATGCCATCGCCGGTCTGCTGATCCTGTTCATCAACCTGATCGGTGGCATCGCCATCGGCATCTTCCAGCACGACCTGAGCTTCGCCGATGCCGGCAAGGTCTACACCCTGCTGACCATCGGCGACGGCCTGGTCGCCCAGATCCCCTCGCTGCTGCTGTCGACTGCCGCGGCGATCATGGTCACCCGCGTCTCCAGCTCGGAAGACATGGGTGCCCAGGTCGGCCGGCAGATGTTCGCCTCGCCGCGCGCCCTGGCCGTGGCGGCGGCGATCATGATCGCCATGGGCCTGGTGCCCGGCATGCCGCACTTTTCCTTTATCAGCCTGGGCCTTGCCGCCGCGGCTGGCGCCTACTGGATCGCCAACAAGCAGCGCAAGGTCAAGGAAGAGGAGGTGCACGAGGTGCAGCGTCAGCAGGAACTGCTGCCGGCCCAGCGTGCCCAGGAGGTCAAGGAGCTCGGCTGGGACGACGTCATGCCGGTGGACATGGTTGGCCTGGAGGTCGGCTACCGGCTGATTCCGCTGGTCGACCGCAACCAGGGCGGCCAGTTGCTCGCGCGGATCAAGGGCGTGCGCAAGAAGCTCTCGCAGGAGATGGGCTTTCTCATGCCCTCGGTGCATATCCGCGACAACCTCGACCTGCAGCCCAGCGCCTATCGCCTGACCCTGATGGGGGTCAGCGTGGCCGAGGCCGAGGTCTACCCGGACCGCGAATTGGCGATCAACCCGGGCCAGGTATTCGGCAGCCTCAACGGGGTTGCCGCCAAGGATCCGGCGTTCGGCCTGGAGGCGGTCTGGATCGATCCGGGCCAACGAGATCAGGCGCAATCGCTGGGCTACACCGTGGTCGATGCCAGCACCGTGGTCGCCACCCACCTCAACCAGGTCTTGCACAAGCACGCGCACGAGCTGCTGGGGCACGAGGAGGTCCAGCAGCTCATGCAGTTGCTGGCCAAGAGCTCGCCGAAGCTGGCCGAAGAGCTGGTGCCGGGTCTGGTCTCGCTGTCGACCCTGCTCAAGGTGCTGCAGGCGCTGCTGCAGGAACAGGTGCCGGTGCGCGACATCCGCACCATCGCCGAAGCCATCGCCAACGTGGCGCCGAAGAGTCAAGATCCCGCCGCGATGGTCGCGGCGGTGCGGGTCGCCCTGGCTCGCGCCATCGTGCAAAGCATCGTGGGACTAGAGCTGGAGCTGCCTGTGATCACCCTCGAGCCAAGGCTGGAACAGATATTGCTAAACAGTCTACAGAAGGCCGGTCAAGGCTCCGAGGAGGGCATCCTCCTGGAGCCGGGCATGGCCGAGAAGTTGCAGCGTTCCCTGGTGGAAGCAGCGCAGCGCCAGGAAATGCTCGGCAAACCGGTGATCCTACTGGTAGCCGGTCCGGTTCGGGCGATGCTCTCGCGGTTTGCACGGTTGGCAGTGCCGAGTGTGCACGTGCTGGCTTACCAGGAAATCCCGGACAACAAGCAGGTCACCATCGTCGCAACGGTGGGGCAGAATTAACCGAGGTAACAGGCCATGCAGGTCAAACGCTTTTTCGCTGCCGATATGCGCCAAGCCATGAAGCTGGTTCGCGACGAGCTGGGTGCGGACGCCTCGATCATCGGCAACCGCCGGGTTGCTGGCGGCGTCGAGCTGACTGCCGCTCTGGACTACCAGATTCCCGCCGCTCCTGCCCGCCAGCCGAACGCTGCACTGGAAGCCGAGCTGCTTCAGACCCAGGCCCGTATCGCCTCGGCCCAGGCCGAGCTGGTGACGCGCAGCCAAGCCGACGCCAGCAAGGATCGCCAGTTGCTCGCCGAAGAGCCGGCGGCGCCGCTTGACAGCCTGGATAGCACGCTGCGCATGGCCGCGCCGGCACCGATGACGACCGGCGACCAGGGCGCGCTCGAGGCCATGCGCTCCGAACTGCACGGCTTGCGTGAGTTGCTCGAGGTGCAACTCGGCTCCATGGCCTGGGGCCAGATGCAGACGCGTCGGCCGCAGCAGGCCAACCTGTGGCGGCGTCTGCAGCGCATGGGCTTGCCCGCCGAGTTGTCGCGGGTGTTGCTCGAACGCGTGGCGAATGTCGCCGAGCCGCGCCAGGCCTGGGGCATGTTGCTCGCCCACCTGGCCCATGCGATTCAGACGCCGCAGCAGGAGCCGCTGGAAGAGGGCGGGGTGATTGCCCTGGTCGGTCCGGCCGGCATGGGTAAAACCACCACCCTGGCCAAGCTGGCCGCGCGTTACGTGCTCAAGTACGGCGCCCAGCATGTCGCCCTGGTCAGCCTGGACAGCTATCGGATCGGCGCCCAGGAGCAACTGAAGACCCTGGGGCGGATTCTCAATGTGCCGGTGACCCTGGTCGATCCGGGGCAGTCGTTGACCCAGGCCCTGGCGCCCTTGGCGCGCAAGCGCGTGGTGCTGATTGATAGCGCCGGCCTGCCGGCCAGCGATCCCGCCCTGCACATGCAGCTGGAGACCCTGGCCAGTCGCGGCATCAAGGCCAAAAATTACCTGGTTCTGGCCGCTACCAGCCAGAATCAGGTGCTCAAGGCGGCCTACCACAGCTACAAGCGTTGCGGCCTTTCCGGCTGCATCCTGACCAAACTGGATGAGGCCACCAGTCTGGGCGAGGTTTTAGGTCTGGCTATTGGCCAGCGTCTACCGGTAGCCTATCTGACCGATGGACCGCGGATTCCGGATGATCTGCAGGTGCCACGCAGTCACCAGCTGGTGAGCCGCGCGGTGGGCCTGCAAAGCGCCGAGAATCCGAGCGAAGATACGATGGCCGAGATGTTTGCCGGGCTTTATCAACATCCGGCGCGGCGCGCCGGTTAACAGACCACTGCGGCAGTGGTTCAGCGATAGGCGGCAATGCGTGGTGCCCGGCAGAGACTTGGCGCAGGACACGCAGCCACATGGTTCCAGTCGAAGTCAGACAAGGTGTGTAGATAACATGGGTATGCATCCCGTACAGGTGATTGCGGTGACCGGCGGCAAGGGTGGCGTCGGCAAGACCAATGTGTCGGTGAATCTGGCGCTGGCGCTGGCTGACCTCGGTCGGCGGGTGATGGTGATGGACGCCGACCTGGGCCTGGCCAACATCGACGTACTGCTGGGCCTGACGGCCAAACGCACGCTGGCCGATGTGATCAGTGGCGAGTGCGAACTGCGTGATGTGGTGCTGCAAGGCCCCGGCGGCATTCGTATCGTGCCCGCGGCCTCCGGCACGCAAAGCATGGTGCAGCTCTCGCCCATGCAGCATGCCGGCCTTATCCAAGCCTTCAGCGACATCAGCGAAAACCTCGATGTCTTGATCATCGATACGGCTGCCGGTATTGGCGACTCGGTGGTCAGTTTCGTCCGCGCCGCCCAGGAAGTGTTGGTGGTGGTGTGTGACGAGCCGACTTCGATCACGGACGCCTATGCCCTGATCAAGCTGCTCAACCGCGACCATGGCATGAGCCGTTTCCGCGTGCTGGCGAATATGGCGCACAGTCCACAGGAAGGCCGCAACCTCTTTGCTAAGCTGACCAAGGTTACCGATCGCTTCCTCGATGTCGCGCTGCAATACGTCGGCGCGGTGCCTTACGACGAGTCGGTACGCAAGGCCGTGCAGAAGCAGCGTGCGGTCTACGAAGCTTTCCCGCGTTCGAAGTGTTCCCTGGCGTTCAAGGCAATTGCCCAGAAAGTCGATGCCTGGCCGCTACCGGCCAATCCGCGCGGCCATCTGGAGTTTTTCGTCGAACGTCTGGTGCAGCAACCGGCCGCGGATACGGCCATATGACAGCAGCTTCTGGACTCCGTATGTACAGCAAGGCTCAGACCCAGGACGCCCAGCACCAATTGATCGAGCGCCATGCGCCCCTGGTCAAGCGGATTGCCTATCACTTGTTGGCGCGTTTGCCGGCCAACGTGCAGGTGGACGATTTGATCCAGGCCGGGATGATCGGCCTGCTCGAAGCCTCGAAGAAATACGACTCCAGCAAGGGTGCCAGTTTCGAAACATTCGTCGGCATCCGCATTCGCGGCTCGATGCTCGACGAGGTGCGCAAGGGCGATTGGGCGCCGCGTTCGGTGCACCGCAACAGCCGCATGGTCAGTGACGCAATTCGGGTAATTGAGGCCAAAACCGGTCGCGACGCTAAAGATCAAGAGGTTGCGGCCGAACTCCAATTGAGTCTCGAGGATTACTACGGCATTCTTGGCGACACTTTGGGCAGCCGCCTGTTCAGTTTCGACGATCTGTTGCAGGACGGCGAACATGGCGGGCTGCACGAAGACGCCGGCTCCACCCATCCCGAACCCTCGCGAGAACTGGAGGAAGAGCGCTTCCAGGCGGCGTTGGCCGATGCCATCGGCCACTTGCCCGAACGGGAGCGGTTGGTGTTGGCGCTGTATTACGATGAGGAATTGAATCTCAAGGAAATAGGCGAGGTTCTGGGGGTTAGCGAATCGCGCGTCAGCCAGTTGCATAGCCAGTGTGCCGCACGCTTGCGGGCACGCCTGGGTGAATGGCGAGCGCGCTGAGCCGGTAAATCAGCAGACCCTTGAAGTGTTGCAAGCGCAGTGGTTTTGCAGCGGCCTGTCAGGCCGGTTTCACGATATAAGGCGTGCCCAGGTGCTGGGTTCGTTTGGGACTGTACGGAGGTCGACTTGGACAAAAACATGAAAATCCTCATCGTTGACGACTTTTCAACGATGCGCCGGATCATCAAGAACCTCCTGCGCGATTTGGGGTTTACCAATACCGCAGAGGCCGATGACGGCACCACTGCACTGCCGATGCTGCACAGCGGCAGTTTCGATTTTCTGGTGACTGACTGGAATATGCCAGGCATGACCGGGATCGACTTGTTGCGTGCGGTGCGCGCCGACGAGCGCCTGAAGCACCTGCCGGTGTTGATGGTGACCGCCGAAGCCAAACGCGATCAGATCATCGAGGCCGCACAAGCCGGAGTGAATGGCTATGTGGTAAAACCGTTCACAGCCCAGGTGCTGAAAGAAAAGATCGAAAAGATCTTCGAGCGGGTCAACGGCTGATGTCTGCCGCGAGGGCACTATGGAACATGATGAATCCGCTCAGGGTGATTTCGAGTCGACCCTGAAAACTCACGCCCGCCAATTGGTAGAGAGCCTGGAACACGGCGATTTTGGCGAAGCGGTGCAACTGATCAACGATCTCAACAAGGTGCGCGACCGTGGTCTGTATCACGAGGTCGGCAAGCTGACGCGCGAGCTGCATAACGCCATCGTCAATTTTCAGCTCGATCCACGGGTGCCGCATGCCAAGGAAGTGTCGCAAATCACCGACGCGACCGAACGCCTGAACTATGTGGTGACGATGACCGAGAATGCGGCCAATCGCACCATGGATCTGGTCGAACTGAGTTCACCGCTGGTCAACGGCATCGGTGCCGAGGCGCAGAACCTGAGTGCCGACTGGGGTCGTTTCATGCGTCGGGAAATGGGCGCCGAGGGCTTCCGTGACCTGGCCAAGCGGATCGAACTGTTCCTCGCCAACAGCGAGCGCGACAGCGTCCAGGTGTCCGCCCATCTCAACGATATTCTGCTCGCGCAGGACTATCAGGATTTGACCGGCCAGGTGATCAAGCGGGTGACCCAACTGGTCACCGAAGTGGAAAGCAACCTGCTCAAACTGGTGCTGATGGCCAGTCAGGTCGACCGTTTTGCCGGTATCGAGCATGACCACGCCGTGCTGCGTGCTGAACAAGAACAACAAAAACAGCCTTCCCACGGTGAAGGTCCGCAGATTCATGCCGATAAGCGTGAAGACGTCGCATCCAATCAGGACGACGTCGACGATCTGCTTTCCAGCCTGGGATTTTAGGAGCACGTCTATGAGCTTCGGCGCCGATGAAGAAATCCTCCAGGACTTCCTGGTGGAGGCCGGCGAGATTCTTGAACTACTGTCCGAGCAGCTGGTGGAGCTTGAAAGCCGCCCGGACGACATGAATCTGCTCAACGCTATTTTTCGCGGGTTTCATACCGTCAAAGGTGGCGCCGGTTTTCTCCAGCTCAATGAGCTGGTGGAATGCTGCCATATCGCAGAAAACGTCTTCGACATCCTGCGCAAGGGTGAGCGGCGCGTCGACTCCGAGTTGATGGATGTAGTGCTGGAAGCGCTCGATGCGGTCAATGGCATGTTCACCGAGGTGCGTGAGCGCGTCACCCCGACGCCGGCCACCCGGGAGTTGCTGGCCGCCCTGGCGCGTCTGGCCGAGCCGGCTGCGGTCGTTACGCCCGAGCCGCCCAGCGTCGAAGTCGTTGCCGAGGCGCCAGCGGTGGCCTCTGGCGATATCACCGACAGCGAATTCGAGCAGTTGCTCGACGCGCTGACCGATTCGCCTGGCCAGGTGGCGAGTACCAGCGCTGGCAGTGACGAAATCAGCGATGACGAGTTCGAGTCGCTGCTCGATGAGCTGCATGGCAAAGGGCAGTTCGCTCCGCCGCCAGTGGTCGCCAATGTCGCGCTGCAGCCAGCAGCGGGCGCTGCCGGCGACGAGATCAGTGACGACGAATTCGAGGCGCTGCTCGACCAGTTGCATGGCAAGGGCCAGTTCGCTGCACCCGCTGTACCCGCTGCCGCCGTGGCGCCGCCGGTCGCAGCGCCCGTCGCCGCCGCTGGTGATGAAATCAGCGACGACGAGTTCGAGGCGCTGCTCGATCAGCTGCATGGCAAGGGCAAGTTTGTCGAGCCGGCCGCGACCGCCAAGGCGTCCGCGGCCGCTCCGGCCAAACCAGCTGCGCCCGCACAGCCCTTGGCCAAACCCGAGGTCAAGGTTGCCCCGCCGAAAGCGCCGCCGGCTGCCGCCGTCGCCGACAAGGCGCAAGCGCCCAGCGAAGCGGAAACCACCGTACGGGTGGATACCGCGCGCCTGGACGAGATCATGAACATGGTCGGCGAACTGGTGCTGGTGCGTAACCGCCTGGTGCGCCTGGGCTCCAATAGCGGCGACGAGGCCATGGCCAAGGCCGTGTCCAACCTCGACGTGGTCACCGCGGACCTGCAGACGGCGGTGATGAAGACCCGCATGCAGCCGATCAAGAAGGTCTTCGGCCGCTTCCCGCGCCTGGTCCGCGATCTGGCGCGCAGCCTGAAGAAAGAGATCAATCTGGAGCTGGTCGGCGAAGAAACCGACCTGGACAAGAACCTGGTCGAGGCGCTGGCCGATCCGCTGGTGCACTTGGTGCGCAACGCCGTCGACCATGGCATCGAAACCCCGCAAGAGCGCGAGGCCGCGGGCAAGTCGCGCGGCGGCAAGGTGGTGCTCTCGGCCGAACAGGAAGGCGACCACATCCTTCTGTCGATCTCCGATGATGGCAAGGGTATGGATGCCGATGTGCTGCGCGCCAAGGCCGTGGAGAAGGGCCTGCTGGACAAGGACGCGGCCGACAGGCTCAACGAGTTCGAGTGCTACAACCTGATCTTCGCCCCGGGCTTCTCGACCAAGGCCGAGATCTCCGACGTGTCCGGCCGCGGGGTTGGCATGGACGTGGTCAAGACCAAGATTTCCCAGCTCAACGGCACGGTCAACGTGTTCTCGGTCCAGGGCCAGGGCTCGAAGATCGTCATCAAGGTGCCGCTGACCCTGGCGATCATGCCGACCCTGATGGTGATGCTGGGCAACCAGGCTTTCGCTTTCCCGCTGGTCAACGTCAACGAGATCTTCCACCTCGACCTGTCGCGCACCAATGTGGTCGATGGCCAGGAAGTGGTGATCGTACGCGACAAGGCGCTGCCGTTGTTCTACCTCAAGCGCTGGCTGGTGCGCAGCGCTGCCCATGAGGAGCAGGGCGAGGGCCATGTGGTGATTCTCACCGTGGGTAGCCAGCGCATCGGTTTCGTTGTCGATCAGCTGGTCGGTCAGGAAGAAGTGGTGATCAAACCATTGGGCAAAATGCTCCAGGGCACTCCGGGTATGTCTGGCGCTACCATCACCGGCGATGGACGCATCGCCCTGATTCTCGACGTGCCGAGCATGCTCAAGCGCTACGCGCGGCGCATCTGATTGTTCGCGGCGCCGATTCAGACGGCGTCGTTTAGGAGTGTTTATGCTGGTCAAGGTGTTGGTGGTGGACGATTCCGGCTTTTTTCGCCGGCGTGTTTCGGAAATTCTCTCTGCCGATCCGAATATCCAGGTGGTGGGTACGGCGACCAATGGGCGCGAAGCCATCGATCAAGCGTTGGCGCTCAAGCCCGATGTGATCACCATGGATTACGAGATGCCGATGATGGACGGCATCACCGCCGTCCGGAACATCATGCAGCGCTGCCCGACCCCGGTGTTGATGTTTTCCTCGCTGACCCACGAAGGCGCGCGCGTCACCCTGGATGCGCTGGATGCCGGGGCGGTGGACTTCCTGCCGAAGAACTTCGAGGACATCTCGCGAAACCCGGAGAAGGTCAAGCAACTGCTCTGCGAGAAGGTGCACAGCATCGCCCGCAGCAATCGCCGCGGCCTTGTTACGGCGCCAACGCCGAGGGCCAGTACGCCGGGAAAGCCGGCAGCGCTCAGTAGCCTCGCTCGTCCTGGCGTCGGCGTGCCTGCGCCAGCCGCCCCGGTTACTGCGCGCGCGAGTGCGCCCAAACGCAAAAAAGCCTACAAGCTGGTGGCCATCGGCACCTCGACCGGCGGGCCTGTGGCGCTGCAGCGGGTCCTGAGCCAGCTGCCGGCCAACTTCCCGGCGCCGCTGGTGCTGATCCAGCACATGCCCGCGGCTTTTACCAAGGCGTTTGCCGAGCGTCTGGACAAGCTGTGCCGGATCAGCGTCAAGGAGGCCGAGGACGGCGATCTGTTGCGCCCGGGGCTGGCGCTGCTGGCCCCGGGCGGCAAGCAGATGATGATCGATGGGCGCGGCGCCGTGAGGATTCTGCCGGGCGATGAGCGCCTGAACTACAAGCCCTGTGTCGACATCACCTTCGGTTCGGCGGCCAAGGCCTTTCACGACAAGGTGCTGGCGGTGGTCCTGACCGGTATGGGCGCCGATGGTCGCGAAGGCGCGCGCCTGCTCAAGCAGGGCGGCAGCCAGGTGTGGGCGCAGGACGAGGCCAGTTGCGTGATCTACGGCATGCCGATGGCGGTGGTCAAGGCCGATCTGGTGGACGCCATCTACGGCCTCGACGACATCGGTCGGCACCTGGCAGAGGCCTGCGTGTAATGGACGTGCTGAGCCTGATAGGGGTCATCCTGGCGTTCGTCGCCATTCTGGGTGGCAATTATCTGGAAGGTGGCCACGTCGCGGCGCTGCTCAATGGCCCGGCGGCGTTGATCGTGATCGGCGGCACCCTGGGCGCGGCCTTCCTGCAGGCGCCGGTCAGTGTGTTCAAGCGGGCCCTGGTGATCCTGCGCTGGATATTCTTTCCACCGCACATCGACCTGGTCGGCGGCATCGAGCGTGTCGTCGGCTGGAGCATGACCGCGCGTAAGGAGGGCCTGCTCGGCCTGGAGACGGTGGCCGATGCCGAGACCGATCCCTATGCGCGCAAGGGCTTGCAGTTGCTGGTCGATGGTGCCGAGCCCGAAGCCGTGCGCAGCATCCTCGAGGTCGACCTGTACACCCAGGAGGGCCGCGATATCCAGGCCGCCAAGGTCTACGAAAGCATGGGTGGCTACGCGCCGACCATCGGCATCATCGGTGCGGTGATGGGCCTGATCCATGTGATGGGCAATCTGGCCGATCCGAGCAAGCTCGGCAGCGGCATTGCCGTGGCCTTTGTCGCCACCATCTACGGGGTCGGTTTCGCCAACCTGCTGCTGCTGCCCATTGGCAACAAGCTCAAGGCCGTCGCCCAGCGTCAGTCGCGCTACCGCGAGATGCTGCTGGAGGGTATTCTGTCGATCGCCGAAGGTGAAAACCCGCGCTCCATCGAGTTGAAGCTGCAAGGCTTCATGGAGTAACCATGGCTCGTCGCAGGCACCAGGAAGAGCATGAGAACCATGAGCGCTGGCTGGTCTCCTACGCGGACTTCATTACCCTGTTGTTCGCCTTTTTCGTGGTGATGTATTCGATGTCCTCGGTCAACGAGGGCAAGTACAAGATTCTCTCGGACAGCCTGACCGGGGTGTTCAACCAGCCCGACCGGGCGATCAAGCCCATCCCCGTGGGCGATCTGCGCCCGCGCACCACCGAGCCGGATCGTGCGCTGGTCGATGAAGACGAGCCGGTCGGCCAGGCGACGGACTCTCTGCAGAGCATCGTCGACAGTATGCGTCAGGCGTTTGCCGGGTTGATCGACTCCAAGCAACTGAAAGTGAGCGGCAACGAGTTGTGGGTCGAGATCGAGCTCAGTTCCAGCCTGTTGTTCCCCAGTGGCGATGCCTTGCCGAACAATGCGGCCTTCGACCTTATCGAGAAGATTGCCAAAATTCTGGCGCCTTACGAGAATCCGGTGCATGTCGAGGGCTTTACCGACAACCTGCCGATTAAAACCGCGCAGTACCCGACCAACTGGGAGTTGTCGGCAGCCCGGGCGGCCAGCATCGTGCGCATGCTCGCCATGGATGGGGTCAACCCCGGGCGGTTGGCGTCGGTGGGCTATGGTGAGTTTCAGCCCGTGGCGGATAACGCCACGGCCGATGGCCGGGCACGTAACCGGCGGGTGGTGCTGGTGGTGTCGCGCAACCTCGATGTGCGCCGCAGCGTGAGTGGTGTGGGCAGTTCCAATGCCCGCCCCGATAGCGCCTTGCAGCGGGCTGGCACGCAACCTGCACCACCGCCAGCAGTGCAGGCCCCGTCAGCGGGTGCCGTCAATCCTCCGTCGTTTGCCCCCTAGGGCGGCGCCCGTTCTCGGTAGGTCTGGATCATGCCGGAAGGACAAGCAAGATGAGAGTCTGGGCAGTAGCCAATCAAAAGGGTGGTGTTGGCAAGACCACCACCGCCATCGCCTTGGCCGGCCTGCTGGCCGATGCCGGTAAGCGCGTGGTCGTGGTCGATCTCGATCCCCACGGCTCGATGACCAGTTATTTCGGCCACGATCCGGACGCGCTGGAGCACAGCTGCTTCGACCTGTTCCTGCATCAGGGCGCGGTGCCTGAGGGGTTGCCGAAGCAACTGCTGCTGCCCACCAGTCACGAGCGCATAGCCCTGTTGCCATCGAGCACCGCCTTGGCCACGCTCGAGCGTCAATCGCCCGGGCAGAGTGGTTTGGGCCTGGTCATCGCCAAGAGCCTGGCGCAGTTATGGCAGGGCTACGACCATGCGGTGATCGACAGTCCGCCGTTGCTGGGCGTGCTGATGGTCAATGCGCTGGCGGCCAGCCAGCATCTGGTGATCCCGGTGCAGACCGAGTTTCTCGCGGTCAAGGGCCTGGAGCGCATGGTCAGCACCCTGGCGATGATCAACCGGTCGCGCAAGCAGGCGTTGCCCTACAGCATAGTGCCGACCCTGTTCGACCGGCGTACCCAGGCCTCGCTGAGCACCTTGCGCCTGCTGCGCGACAGCTATCCCGAACACCTGTGGCCGGCCTATATTCCGATCGACACGCGCTTGCGCGATGCCAGCCGCGCAGGCCGCACGCCCTCGCAGTTCGACCCCAGCAGCCGCGGTGTACTGGCCTATCGGGCGCTGCTCAAGCACCTGTTGGCGCAGCAGTTGGCGGCGCAGGTGGCTTGAGATGAGGGGCTATGTCGAGTCGAAGCGTTCAAGTATGCCGCCACTGCGGCCGATAGGTTGTACAGGCTATTTTTGCGGATTCCATCTATGAGTCGTCCCGTCGCCACCGCCACCCGTCCCCAGCTGGCCTTGCAGTCCTACCTGGACAGCTTGCTGCGGGAGGCCGCAGTCGAGTTGGTCGAGAGCAGCCTCGACGAGTTCGAGGCCGCGGTGCTGGAGGAGCAGGCGCGCGATGCCGGCCTGTTCTCCACTTTAACCGTGCAGGCGCTGGCGGAGTCGCCGGTTGTCGTGCCGCCGATCGAGCCGGCGCCTGCGGTCGTTGCTCATCCGGTGTCGGTTGAGTCGGTAATCGAGATCAATCTGCCCGCCGCGGCGCCGAATCCGCTGCTCGGCTTGCAGCCGGGAGAGCGGCCGGAGTGGGCGCAAGAGCCGTTCGAATGCCTGCTGTTCGATGTCGCCGGCCTGACCCTGGCCGTGCCGCTGGTGTGCCTGGGTTCGATCTTTCCGCTGGCGGGGCAGGAATTGACGCCATTATTTGGCCAGCCGGACTGGTTTCTCGGCATACTGCCGTGCCAGGCCGGCAATCTGAAAGTCCTGGATACCGCGCGCTGGGTCATGCCTGACCGTTATCGCGACGATTTTCGCCAGGGTTTGCAGTATGTGATTTCGGTCGAAGGCTATGAATGGGGCCTGGCCGTGCATCAGGTCAGTCGCTCGATTCGCCTGGACCCGAGCGAGATCAAGTGGCGCACCCAGCGCACGCAGCGACCTTGGCTGGCGGGCACCGTGATCGAACACATGTGCGCCTTGCTGGATGTGACGGCCCTGGCCGAGCTGATTGCCAGTGGCGCGGCCAAGCGCATGGTCAAGGGCCAGGTTCACTGATTGAGAGATAACGGGCTCGCCCTCGCGGCGGGCCTGACGGATGATGACCAGCGGTTTGAACCGCGCACGCCGCACAGTGCGGCTTACGACGAGGCTAGGGATATGATTAAGAATTCTGCACAGGGCGCTGAAGATCCCATCCTGCAATGGGTGACCTTTCGCCTGGACAATGAAACCTATGGCATCAATGTGATGCAGGTTCAGGAAGTGCTGCGCCATACCGAGATTGCGCCGGTGCCGGGTGCGCCGAGCTATGTGCTGGGCATCATCAACCTGCGCGGCAATGTGGTGACGGTGATCGACACCCGCCAGCGCTTCGGCCTGGACTCGGCGGCGGTGACCGACAACACCCGCATCGTGATCATCGAGGCGGACAAGCAAGTGGTCGGCATCATGGTCGACAGCGTGGCCGAGGTGGTCTATCTACGCCAGTCCGAGGTGGAGACCGCGCCGAATGTCGGCAACGACGAGTCGGCCAAGTTCATCCAGGGCGTGTGCAACAAGAACGGCGAGCTGCTGATTCTGGTCGAGCTGGACAAGATGATGAGCGAAGAAGAGTGGTCCGAGCTGGAGAGTATCTAGTGTCTCGACGCATGAGTTTGGCAGAGAGATGGCGAGTGGTTTTTGTTGTCTGGCAAGGCGCCGTGACGAGTCATAGCTTGCTATGGGGAGCGGCAACGCCGCATGGTCGGGGCGCCGAACCGAGCAAAAGACGCCGCCAGAATTTGTCCGAAACTTGTGTGTCGAGATACTGACCATGCTCGAGATCGCGCTGATCCTGCTCGGGCTGGTGTGCCTGGGGTTGGTCGGCACCTGCGTCTGGCTGGTCATGCAGCAGCGCCACCTGGCGTTGCTGCAGGCCGAACGGGACGCGGCGCGCGATCTGCGGATCAAGGAGCTGGGTAAACGCCTGGATATCTATCTGGCCGGTAGCGTGCGCATGGGTGAAGAGCTGCACGAACTGCGGCAGGTCGTAGCACCGTTACCGGACAAGCTCAGCCAGATCGAGCAGCGCGACCCCAGCAGTCTGTCGTTCACCCAGGCCGCGCGCCTGGTCGGCCTGGGTGCCAGTGTCGATGACCTGACCCAGTCCTGCGGGCTGAGCAAGGCCGAGGCGGAGCTGATCACTAAGCTCAATCAGCCGAGAAACCGCTAGTGTCGCGTCAACGTTGAAATGTCGGTTAAGCGCGGTATTACCCATGTACCGCGAATCCTTTTAGGGTGGGTTACGCGGCGCGCCACGATGGCGGTGTCCGATCCGCGCCGCTAACCTGCGCGGCACGACCTAGGCGGCCCCAGCCACCCTACAGTGAAGCGACATTTCAGGATTGACACGACACCAGTAAGCGCTTGCGTCGCCCGGACTGCCTCCGGGCCGCAGGCGCTGCCTGCTAGCGGGGTGGGCCGTCGAGTAGCGCTAGCGGCGGGGTGATGTCGCTGTCACGCTTATCGCTCTGGAAGCCCGGCGGGCACTTGCCCTTCAGGTGCCAGGCAAAGGCGATGATCTCGGCAATGCAGCGGTACAGTTGCTCGGGGATTGCCTCGCCCAGTTCAAGGCGTGCCAGCAGGCGCACCAGATCGGCATTCTCGTAGATCGGTACTTCATATTCGCGGGCGATTGCCAGGATCGCTTCGGCCAGCTCGTCATCGCCCTTGGCGCTGAGGCTGGGCGCATTCTGCCCGTCATAGGTCAGGGCGATGGCTTGGCGCGGAGCTGGTTTTTTCATGCGGTTTCATCAACCCAGCGTTGTTCCAGACTGGTTCTCGGTCCCTGGGGTGGCGTGCCTTGATTGCACGCCAGTTCGCCGACGGTCAGGCCGGCGGCGGTCAGACGTTCACGCAGGGTGTTCAGCTCGGCGTCGATCAGGCTGGCGGTGCGCGGGCGTTCGGCCCATAGTTGGCTGGACAGGCTGCCGCGCGCCAGTTGCGCCTGGACTTGCAGCGGGCCCAGCGGTTCCAGGTCGAAGGCCAGTTCGACCTTCCACAGCGCTTCCTGCTGTTCGTTGCCGGGCGACTTCTGCGGCTCTTCGTGCTGGATTTTCACCTGCAGGGGCACCAGTTCGCGCTGGTCGCGCATGGGCAGCTCCAGTTGCCAGGTGGTCAGCAGGTTGCCGTCCGGGCCGACCTGGCTCTGCGCCAGGCTGGACAGTTGGTGAGTTTGCAGGCGCGAGACGGCGGCGGCGGCCAGTTTCAGCAGGGTCTGCAGATCGGCGTCTCCCTCCATCGCCTGCAGCAGGCGCGATGGCAGGGGGAAGCGCAAGGCCTGTTGGCGTGCGCTGGCTTGGCCGAGGGAGCCGAGGATGTCGCGGGCGAATGCCGGCAGGGCCTGGGCCATGGCGGCGCTGGCATTGGCCGTGGCCAGCGGTGCGCCGCTCGCCAAGCTGGGCAGCAACTGGCTGATCAGGCGCAGCAGGTTGGCTTTCATGTCCGCCGGCAGGGCCTGGCCCTGACCGCCGAGCAGTTTGCTTTCGAGGAACAAGCCGCTGTTTTCCAGGGCCAGGCTCAGCCCCTTGCCGGTACTCAGCTGGGCGGCATCGGGCAGGGCGTTGAACAGCTTGTCGATGCTGGTACGCAGACCCTCCGGCAGGGCCTCCTTGCCCCCTGCGCCTTGCAGGGCCTTGAACAAGCCTTCCAGCGAGCCCTGGCGGTTTTGCTGGCTGGCCAGTTGCTGGCTCAATTCGAGCTGATCCAGACGCCCGCTGAGGGGCAGGAAATTCAGGGCCTGGCTGCCTTGCACCTGCGCGCTGAGCAGGCTGCCGAGGGGCAGGGCCAAGGGGGTTTCCAGCGACAGCTTGCTGCCCGCCAGCGGGGTGTTGAGCAGGCTCACGACCACCTTGTAGAGCGCCTGCTGTGATTTCGCCTGGACCAGTTGCTCGCGCGTCACGACCTTGCCTTGCAGTAGGGTGCCGACCGGCAGTTGCTCGAGATCCAGGCTGGTCAGGGCTTTTTCGCCGCCGGCCAGCAGCGCCACGGCCAGGCGGCTGTCCGCCAGTGCCGTGACCATCAGGGCGGTGCCTTGGGCGAGGGGACGCGGGCTGCTGGCCTGCAGGGTCGCCTGGCGACCATTGTCCAGCGTCAGTTTGAGCAGCAGTTGGAAACTGTGCGCCACTTCCTTGAGGGCAACCACTTCGGCCTTGGCGCTCTCGCCGCTGGCCAGCAGGCCTTGCAGCGGCTGCAGCAGCTTGAGCGCCAGATCGCTGGCCGGCGCGCTGGCACGGCTGCTCGGTGGTGTCGGCGCTATCGGGCGGGAACTGCTGATTTCGCTCATTGGCGGGTTACACCCTGTCGAAAATGCCCACTGCGGGGGGCAGGGCATGGCATGTATAATCGCGCCCCGTCTGGGTCGGCTGCGCATTTAACTTGCGTCAGTATAGCGGCCGGGGCACTGCCGACTTGAACCGCTTTTTAGGTAAATATGCCGTGACCAGCCCTCTTCTTGAAGCCGTGGCGCTCTCCTGTGAGCGGGATTGGCGCATGTTGTTCGAGCGGCTCGAGTTGCGTTTGGCGGCCGGTGAGATGTTGCAGGTTTGCGGTCCCAACGGCAGTGGCAAGACCAGTCTGCTGCGTTTGCTCGCCGGGCTGATGCAGCCGACGGCCGGAGAAGTCCGTCTGAATGGGCAGCCGCTGGGCTCGCAGCGCAGCGAGCTGGCACGCAATCTGTTGTGGATTGGCCATGCCGCCGGGATCAAGGGTCTGCTCACTGCCGAAGAAAACCTGGCCTGGTTGTGTGCGCTGCATCGTCCGGCCGAACGCACGGCGATCTGGCAGGCGCTGGAGGCCGTTGGCCTGCGCGGTTTCGAGGATGTGCCCTGTCATACCCTGTCTGCCGGCCAGCAGCGTCGTGTCGCGCTGGCCCGCTTGTATCTGGACGGGCCGCCGTTGTGGATCCTCGATGAACCTTTCACCGCCCTCGACAAGCTCGCGGTGGCGCAACTGGAAAACCACCTGGCGTGGCACTGCGAAATGGGTGGTCTGGTGTTGCTGACTACCCACCATACGCTGACGGTAAAGCCCGCCGGTTACCGCGAGCTTGATCTGGGGCAGCGTATTCTATGAGCAATGTGTTCAGTTTATTGGTCGCGCGCGAAGCGCGACTGTTGTTTCGCCGGCCTGCCGAGCTGGCCAATCCGCTGGTGTTCTTCGCCATCGTGATCGCGCTGTTTCCGTTGGCCGTGGGGCCGGAGACCCAGTTGTTGCAAACCCTGTCGCCAGGCCTTGTGTGGGTGGCGGCATTATTGGCTGTCTTGCTCTCGCTGGATGGCATGTTTCGCAGCGATTTTGAGGATGGCTCGCTGGAGCAGTGGGTCCTTTCGCCGCACCCCTTGCCTCTTCTGGTATTGGCCAAGGTACTGGCAAACTGGCTGTTTTCTGGCCTGGCCCTGGTGCTGCTGGCGCCCTTGCTGGCCCTGATGCTCGGTTTGCCCGGGCGTTGCCTGCCGGTGCTGCTGCTCTCGCTGCTGCTCGGCACGCCGGTGCTGAGCCTGCTCGGCGCAGTCGGTGCGGCGCTGACGGTGGGCCTCAAGCGTGGCGGCCTGCTGCTGGCGCTGCTGATTCTGCCGCTGTATATCCCGGTGCTGATTCTTGGCAGCGGGGCGTTGCAAGCCAGCCTGCAAGGATTGCCGGCGGTTGGTCACCTGCTGTGGCTGGCCAGCCTCACCGCGTTGGCGGTGACCTTGACACCTTTTGCGATTGCCGCCGGTCTGACGATTAGTGTCGGCGAGTGATCTACAACCGTGCTACCGAGGACGGCCAATGCGCGGCCATTGCCTCGGAGAATGATGAGTAATCTGATGAACTGGACGTGGTTTCACAAGCTGGGCTCGCCCAAGTGGTTTTATGAGATCAGCGGACGCTTGCTGCCCTGGCTGAGCACGGCTGCCGTAGTGTTGCTGGCGGTTGGGATTGTCTGGGGGCTGGCGTTTGCGCCGCCGGACTACCAGCAGGGCAACAGCTTCCGCATCATCTATATCCATGTGCCGGCGGCGTTTCTGGCCCAGTCGGTCTACGTCATGCTGGCGGTGGCCGGTGTAGTCGGCCTGGTGTGGAAAATGAAGATCGCCGATGTCGCGGTACAACAGGCGGCACCCATTGGGGCCTGGATGACCGTGATCGCATTGCTGACTGGGGCCATCTGGGGCAAGCCGACCTGGGGCACCTACTGGGTCTGGGATGCGCGCCTGACCTCGATGCTGATCCTATTGTTCCTGTATTTTGGTGTGATCGCTCTCGGTCAGGCCATCAGCAACCGCGACAGTGCGGCCAAGGCTTGTGCGGTCTTGGCCATCGTCGGGGTGATCAACATCCCGATCATCAAATACTCGGTGGAGTGGTGGAATACCCTGCACCAACCCGCCACTTTCAGCGTGATCGAAAAACCGGCCATGCCGCTGGAAATGTGGCTGCCACTGCTGATCATGGTGCTTGGCTTCTACTGTTTCTTCGGTGTCGTATTGTTGCTGCGCATGCGCCTCGAGGTGCTCAAGCGTGAGGCGCGCAGCAGCTGGGCCAAGGCCGAGGTCAAAGCTCAGGTGGAGAAAAAACTATGAGCTTCAACTCGTTTGCCGAGTTTCTCGCCATGGGCACTCATGGCGCCTACGTCTGGTCGTCCTTTGGCATCAGCTTGGCCGTGCTGGGGCTGAATATCGTACTGCCGCTTTTGGCACGCCGCCGTTACCTGCAAGACGAGGCGCGTCGCTTGCGCCGGGAGAAGTTGCAATGAATCCTCTTCGCAAGAAGCGCCTGTTGATCATCCTGGCGATCCTCGCCGGCGTGGGTATCGCCGTGGCCTTGGCCCTGAGTGCGCTGCAGCAGAATATCAACCTGTTCTATACGCCGACCCAGATCGCCAACGGCGAGGCGCCACAAGACACGCGCATCCGCGCCGGCGGGCTGGTGGAAGAGGGTTCGGTCAAGCGCTCCAGCGATTCCCTGGAAACCGACTTCGTGGTGACCGACGGAGCGGAAAGCGTGACCATTCGCTACAGCGGCATCCTTCCTGACCTGTTCCGCGAAGGGCAGGGCATCGTGGCCATGGGCAAGGTCAATGCCGATGGCGTGTTGATCGCTGATCAGGTGCTGGCCAAGCATGATGAAAACTACATGCCGCCGGAAGTCATGCAGGCCTTGGAGCAAAGCGCAATGAAGCAAAAGCATGACGCGGCCACACAAGGGGGTGCGCAATGATTCCTGAACTCGGCCATCTGGCGATGATCCTGGCCCTGTGCCTGAGCCTGGTACAGGCCAGCCTGCCGATGATCGGCGCCTGGCGCGGCGATCGGCAGTGGATGAGCCTGGCGCAGCCCGCGGCCTGGGGCCAGTTCGCCTTCCTGGTTTTCGCCTTCCTGTGCCTGACCTATGCCTTCATGGTCGACGACTTTTCCGTTGCCTATGTGGCCCATAACTCCAACAGCGCGCTGCCCTGGTACTACAAATTCAGTGCGGTGTGGGGCGCCCACGAGGGCTCGCTGCTGCTCTGGGCGCTGATCCTGGCCGGCTGGACCTTCGCCGTGTCGATCTTCTCCCGCCAGTTGCCCGAGGAGATGCTCGCCCGTGTGCTCGGGGTGATGGGCATGATCAGTATCGGCTTTCTGCTGTTCCTGATCGTCACCTCCAACCCGTTCGCACGCTTGCTGCCGAACACGCCGCTGGACGGCCGCGACCTCAATCCGCTGTTGCAGGACTTCGGCCTGATCATCCATCCGCCGATGCTCTACATGGGTTACGTCGGCTTCTCGGTGGCCTTCGCCTTCGCCATCGCCGCCTTGCTCGGCGGCAAGCTGGATGCGGCCTGGGCGCGCTGGTCGCGGCCCTGGACCATCGTCGCCTGGGCCTTCCTCGGCATCGGCATCGCCCTTGGCTCCTGGTGGGCCTATTATGAGCTTGGCTGGGGCGGCTGGTGGTTCTGGGACCCGGTGGAGAACGCCTCCTTCATGCCCTGGCTGGTCGGCACCGCGCTGATCCACTCCCTGGCAGTGACCGAGAAACGTGGGGTGTTCAAGAGCTGGACGGTGCTGTTGGCGATTGCCGCCTTCTCCCTGAGCCTGCTCGGCACCTTCCTGGTTCGCTCCGGAGTACTGACCTCGGTGCATGCGTTTGCCACCGACCCGGAACGCGGGGTGTTCATCCTGGCCTTCCTGTTGATCGTGGTCGGCGGTTCGCTGACCCTGTTCGCCATCCGTGCGCCGGTGGTCAAGAGTCAGGTCGGGTTCGCCCTGTGGTCGCGGGAAACCCTGCTGTTCGTGAACAACCTGATCCTGGTGGTGGCGGCGGCGATGATTCTGCTCGGCACCCTCTACCCGCTGGTGCTGGACGCCATGACCGGGGCCAAGCTGTCGGTTGGCCCGCCGTACTTCAACACGCTGTTCGTGCCGCTGATGGGCCTGCTGATGGCGATGATCGCGATCGGCGTGCTGGTGCGCTGGAAGGACACGCCGCTGCGCTGGCTGTTGGGCATGCTGGCGCCGGTGCTGATCGGCAGCGTGGCACTGGCCGCGCTGGCGAGCGTGTTGCACGGCGACTTCAGCTGGGCGGTGCTGGGCGTCTGCCTGCTGGCCAGTTGGGTGGTGTTGGCCGGGGTGCGCGACATTCATGACAAGACCCGCCACAAGGGCCTGCGCAAGGGCCTGCCAAGCCTGGGCCGCAGCTACTGGGGCATGCAGACGGCGCACCTCGGCCTGGCCGTGTGCGCCCTCGGGGTCATCCTGACCAGCATGGGCAGCTTCGAGCGCGACATGCGCATGGCGCCGGGCGACTCGGTGGAAATGGGCGGTTACCAGTTCATCTTCGAGGGCGCCGAGCACTTCGAGGGACCGAATTTCACCTCGGACAAAGGCACCGTGCGCATCCTCGAAGACGGCCAGCAGATCGCCGTGCTGCACCCGGAGAAGCGCCTGTATACCGTGCAGCAGTCGGTGATGACCGAGGCCGGGATCGACGCCGGCCTTACCCGCGACCTGTTCGTCGCATTGGGCGAGCCGCTGGAAGACGGCGCCTGGGCCGTGCGTGTGCACATCAAGCCGTTCGTGCGCTGGATCTGGTTCGGCGCCTTGCTGATGGGCCTGGGCGGCTTCCTCTCGGCGTCCGACAAGCGTTACCGGATGAAGGTCACCACCCGGGTGCGTGAAGCCCTGGGCATGGCGGGGGCGCAAGCATGAAGCGGTTGATCCTGTTGTTGCCGTTGGCGATCTTTCTCGGCGTGGCGCTGTTCCTCTACCGCGGCCTGTTCCTCGATCCCTCCGAGTTGCCTTCGGCGTTGATCGGCAAGCCATTCCCGGCGTTTTCCCTGCCGGCAGTAGAGGGCGATAAAACCATCAGTCAGGCCGACCTCAAGGGCCAGCCGGCGCTGGTCAATGTCTGGGCCACCTGGTGTGTGGCCTGTCGGGTCGAGCATCCGGTATTGAACAAGTTGGCGCAGCTGGGCGTGACCATCCATGGGGTCAATTACAAGGATGACAACGCCGCGGCGCAGAAGTGGCTGGTCGAATTCCACGACCCCTACCGGCTCAATATCAACGATGCGCGCGGCTCGCTGGGCCTGGATCTGGGCGTGTACGGCGCGCCCGAGACCTTCCTGGTCGACAAAGACGGCATCATCCGCCACAAGTTCGTCGGCGTGATCGACGAGCGGGTCTGGCGCGAACAACTGGCACCGCTCTATCAAGAGCTGGTCGACGAGGTCAGCCCATGAAGCGTTTGCTCAGTGCCGCCGTGCTCGGTTTGCTTCTGCTCGGTACCGCCCAGGCGGCCATCGACACCTACGAGTTCGCCGACGAGGCCGAACGCCAGCGTTACCGCAGCCTGATCGAGGAACTGCGTTGCCCCAAGTGCCAGAACCAGAACATCGCCGATTCTGATGCGCCGATTGCCATGGACCTGCGTGCGCAGGTCTATCGCATGCTGGAAGAGGGCCAGAGCAACGAGCAGATCATCGATTACCTGGTCTCGCGTTACGGTGATTTCGTCCTCTACAAGCCGCCGGTCACGGCGCGCACCCTGCTGCTCTGGTACGGCCCGGCCGGGCTGTTGCTCGGCGGCTTCGTGCTGCTCGGCGTGGTGGTACTGCGTCGTCGGGGCAAGAAGTCCGCGGGCTCGAGCGGCCTTTCCACCGATGAGCAGCAGCGCCTGGCTACTCTGCTCAGCCAACGGCCTACCAATCAAACGCCTCAGGATAAGAACGACCGATGATCGAATTCTGGCTGTCCGCCGGCCTGCTGTTGCTGGCCGCCCTGGGTTTTCTGCTGATACCGGTCATGCGTGGCCGCAAGGCCCAGGCCGAAGAAGACCGCACCGCATTGAATGTCACCCTCTATCAGGAGCGCCTGCAGGAGCTGGAGAATCAGCGCCAGGCCGGTACGCTCAGCGAGGAGCAATGGCAGAACGGTCGCGACGAAGCGGCCCGCGAACTGTTGGCCGACACCGAGGGTGCCGAGAGCAAGGCCCGGGTCGGTGTGCTCGGCAGCAAGGTGCCGCTGACCGCCGCCTTGCTGATGCCGCTGCTGGGTTACGGCCTGTACCTGTACTGGGGGGCGATCGACGACGTCGAGCGGGCGCGGACCTTCGCCGAGCAGCCGCAGACCATCGAGGCGATGACCGCGCGTCTGGAGGCGTCGGTGAAGGCTGATCCGACGTCCGCCGAAGGCTGGTACTTCCTCGGCCGTACCTACATGGCCCAGGAGCGTGCCGCCGACGCCGCCACTGCCTTCGAGCGTGCGGTGGAGACCGGCGGACGCGAGCCGGAGTTGCTCGGCCAGTGGGCCCAGGCCCTATATTTCGCCGGCGACAAACAATGGAGCGAGCAGCTGCAGACGCTGACCGACGAAGCGCTGAAGGCCGACCCGGCGGAAGTCACCAGTCTCGGCCTGCTCGGCATCGCCGCCTATGAAGAAGGGCGTTTCGAGGAGGCCATTGGTTTCTGGGAGCGTCTGGTCGCGGTATTGCCCGAGCAGGATCCCTCGCGCCAGGCCATCCAGGGCGGCATCGCCCGCGCCCGTGAGCGCCTGGCTACACCGACGGATGCGTCGCCGACTGTCGCCGCGAGCGGGCAACTGAGGGTCAAGGTCGATCTGGCGGCCGCATTGCAAGACAAGGTGGAGCCGGGCGACAGCGTGTTCGTCTTCGCCCGCGCCGCGTCCGGGCCGCCGATGCCGCTGGCGGTCAAGCGCCTGACCGTGGCCGATCTGCCGGCCGAGGTCAGCCTGTCGGACAGCGACGCGATGATGCCGCAACTGAAAATTTCCGGGTTCGAACAGGTGCAGCTGGTGGCGCGTATTTCGCGCAGCGGCAATGCCACCGCCGGCGAATGGATCGGCCGTAGCCAGCCGTTGGCCAGCAGCACCACCGAGGCGCAGCACCTGACCATCGACACAGCGGACGGCCAGGCGCAATGAACAGGTGGCTGACGCTTGTCCTGGCCATCGGTTTGTCGAGCCTGGCCGGCTGCGCGGTGCAGGGCACGGCGCCGATCGGCCAAGTGCCGGTGGTGAGCAAGTCCCACCCGCGCTATGCGCCGCCGCCGGGGGTGGAAAGCCACTGGGATGGGGGTCTGGGTGTCTATGTGGTGGGTGGCGCGCGTGACCTGTATTACCGCGAGCGCACCTACTACCGCTGGAGCAGCGGCTGGAGTTGGGCGACCAATCCGCAAGGGCCGTGGCAGGCGACCGACAGCAGCGGCGTGCCGCCGGGCCTGTACCGGCGGTACGCGCAGTAGCGTTGCCTCTGCGTCAGGTTGAATTTGCCGTGTCGTAGGGTGGGCCGGGCGGCGTTCCGCTTCAGCCCACCGAGGCATCAGTGATACTTGCAGACGGTGGGCTGAAGCCCACTCTACAAACGCTCAAAGGTTGTGAGAATATCGAGCGCCCTAGCGCAACGCGACCAGCGGGCGCCAGGGGGCGCAGTAGGCGAGAGTTTTTTCACCGCCTCTCAGGCCAGCACCCCGTCGCGAAAGTCGCGCAGCGCCTGCTCGATCTCTTCCTGGGTATTCATCACGAAAGGCCCGTACTGCACGATCGGCTCGCCCAGCGGCTTGCCGGCGATCAGCAGCAGTCTGGCGCCGTCGCGGCTGCTCAGGCGCAGTTCGCCGCTATCGGACAAGCGCACCAGGCGTCCGGCGGGCACCTCCTGTGCACTGGCGCCCGGTAACTCGAGCGTGCCTGCGTAGACGTACAGCATGGTGCGATGGCCATCAGGCAGGCGCGGGGCGATCTGGCTGCCGGCCGGCAGGCGCAGGTCGAACAGCTGTGGCTCGGTGTGCGGGCGTTGTACGGCGCCGCTTTGCTGCACCTCGCCGTCGTCGAACTGGCCGGCGATCACCACCGCCTCGACGCCGCTGGACGTGGTCAGGCGCGGAATATCGCTGGCGGGAATGTCGCGGTAGCCGGGGTCGCCGAGCTTGTCCTTGGCCGGCAGGTTGAGCCACAGCTGGAAGCCGTGCATGAGCCCTTGTTCCTGCTCGGGCATCTCGCTGTGGATGATGCCGCGGGCGGCGGTCATCCACTGCACGCCGCCGCTTTGCAGCAGGCCGACATTGCCCAGGTGGTCTTCATGGCGCATGCGGCCTTCGAGCATGTAGGTGATGGTCTCGAAACCGCGGTGCGGGTGCGGCGGGAAGCCGGCGATATAGTCGTCCGGATCGTCCGAGGCGAATTCATCGAGCATCAGGAAGGGGTCGAAACGCTCGATCCCGCCGCCGCCAATCACCCGGTTCAGGCGCACACCGGCACCGTCGGACGCGGGTTTTCCGGGCTGGATGGCGAGTACGCTGCGTGCTGGGTTCATGGGGCACCTCCTCAAGTTGGAATATGCCCATCCTATGTCTATAAATCGGATCGATGGTTGCGAAATTCGCGACATAATTATCGGTTTATTAGATATTCGGCCGGCAGGGCATGGCCAGGCGCTTTTTGCCGGGCAGTTCGAAGCCCTCGATCCGTCGGCCGATGGCGTGGCCTTCCGAGGTGCATTGCGCCCGCTATGGCGTTGCGCGACGCCTAGCGACGGCGCTCGGTATTTTCACAACCGCTGCTGAGCCGCGCCAGGTTGAAATCCTGGGACGGCTCGAGCTCAAGCAGGTCGATCTATTCGGCAATCAGCAGCTTGCGCGACTCGTTGTAGAAGTAGCGGATCTTCTCGTACTCGAACGGCGAGTTGAGCTGGCCGTAACGGAAGTTGACGGTGGAGCGCTGGTCGACCGTCTCGAGCAAAAAGATTTCCGGATGGCTGTTGGTGGCCTCGGCCACGTTGAGCCAGTTGACCTGACTCTTGGCGCTGAAATCCACCACCAGTCCGCCGGTGTCGCGCAGGTTGGAGGGGCCGAGCAGCGGCAGCATCAGGTAAGGGCCGGCCGGTGCGCCGTAGAAGCCCAGGGTCTGGCCGAAGTCTTCGCGCTGCTTCGGCAGGCCCATGCGGCTGGCCGGATCCCACAGCCCGGCTACGCCGATGGTGGTGTTGAGCAGCAGGCGGGCGGTGGTCTGCATCGAGCGCTTGGCCTTGAACTGCAGCAGGCTGTTGACCAGATTGGGCACGTCGCCGAGGTTGCTGAAGAAGTTGCTCACCCCATGTTGCACGACAGTCGGGGTGACATAGCGATACCCGTCGACGATGGGCAGAAACACCCACTGATCGAAGCGGTAGTTGAAGTGATAGACCCGGCGGTTCAAGGATTCCAGGGGGTCGTAGACATTCAGGGCGCCCAGGGTGGAGCGCTCGAATTCGCGCTGATCCAGGCGTGGGTTGAACTCCAGGTGCTGCAGCGGTTGCTTGAAGCCGTCTGCATCGGCCTGATGCTCGGCCTGAGCCTGGCCGCAGGTCATTAGCAGGGTCAGCAGCAGGGTTGTAGCAAGCGGCTTAACAGGCTGTTGAAAAACTACCTGCGTTGCCGCTGCGTCGTTAGAAACCGGCTCAAAATGCTCATTTACAACACCTGAAGTCGAATGCGATCCCAGTCGCATTTTCGCCTGTTTCTGCCTAGCTTCGGCTGCCTCGCCTACGTTATTCAACGGTCTGTTATCCACGGAAGAACTCCAGCATGGCGTCGCTATTGACCCGGTAGTTGAGGTTGCCGCAGTGCCCGCCGAACGGGTAGACGGTTAGGCGCTCGCCCAGGGTGCGGCGCAGAAAGCCCAGGTCGCCAGGGCCGAGGATGAGGTCGTCTGCGTTGTGCATCACGGCGATCTTGCTGGAGTCTTTCAAGTAGTCCTCGACGGCGTAGAGACTGATCTGATCGACCATCTGGGTAACGCTGCCGCCATTGAGGCGGGCCCGCCACATCGGGATCAGTTGCTCGGTGATGTAGCAGTTGAAGTTGCATTGCAGCGCGCGCCTGAAGAAGGGCGTGAGGCTGGTGCTGTCGTTGATCGGATAGCGCGCCGGGGTGATCAGGCCGCGCCGGTTGATCAGGTCGGAGGTGAAGGCGATATCGGCAGCGGCGAAGCGGAACACCGCGCCAATCAGCATGGCCATCTGCTCGTCGGAAAGCTGCTCCTTGGAGCGCTGGAAGTCATATAGCATCGCTTCGTTGAGGTCGACGTAGCCCTTTTCCTGGAAATAGCGGGTCAGCTTGGCCAGTACCATCTCGTAGAAGGTGGTGGTGTCGTCTATGCCCTCGACCCGGGTCTGCATCAGGCGGTCGAGGTTGTTGATCGAGGTGTAGAGGTTGACCGGCGGGTTGAGCAGCAGCACGCGCTTGAAGTTGAAGCTGCGTCGGGTTTCGTCGAGCTGGCTGACGAATGCCGCCTGCAGGGCGCCCAGGCTATAGCCGGTCAGGTGGAAGGCACTGACCTTCAGGCGCGGATGCTGGGCGCGCACGGCCTGCATCGCCCGGTACAGATCGTCGGCATCCTCGCTGGTGAGGCCCGGTGTGGCGGAGCGCGAGGCGGCGGTCATGAAGTCGTAGCTGGTCGGCGAGGACAGCTGCACCACGTGGTAACCGGCGCCGTAGAACAGTTTTTTCAGGTAATCCGCTGTGCTGCTGGAGTAAGGCATACCCGTGCCGGCGATGATGAAAATCAGCGGCGCCTCGCCTTTCTGCTGGGCCAGGCGATACCCCATCTTGGTCACCGGCCAGAAGTTATCCGGCAGTTCGAACTCGCGCTCCGGGCGCAGTCTGACTCGGTAGTCCTGCTGGTCAATGTCGGCATCGGCCGGCAGTTGCGGGCGCAACTCGGGCGGGGTGGTGGCGATGGTCGCCTCGAACGGGTTGGTCAGTGGATAACCATAGCTCTGCGCATCGATCTCGGCAGCCAACAGTGACCCACCGAGGGT
This sequence comes from Pseudomonas sp., assembly GCF_041601375.1. GTDB lineage: Bacteria > Pseudomonadota > Gammaproteobacteria > Pseudomonadales > Pseudomonadaceae > Aquipseudomonas. Next base: position 54,355 of record NZ_JBFIIG010000006.1, read on the forward strand.
TATGCCGCACAGCAGAGCAGCGAGGTGATATACAAGCGGCATGACTTGAATCCCTTTAAAAGAGCGCGGATTGATCGAGTTGAATGAAGTGTGACAACTGAACCTGCAGAGAGTGCCGGTCAAACCGATCTTTGACTCAACTCATGCAGTGCCGGGCCGGTCAGGCGATACTGCGTCCAGTCATCCAGCGGCTGAGCGCCCAGGCGCTTATAGAAGTCGACGGCCGGTTCATTCCAGTCCAGCACCGACCATTCCAGGCGGCCGCAACCGCGCTCTATGGCCAGGCTCGCCAGCTTCCCGAGCAAGGCGGTACCAAGCCTCGTGCCACGAGCGCTGGAGCGTACATAGAGGTCTTCGAGATAGATACCGGGTTTGCCGAGAAAGGTCGAGTAATTGTGGAAGAACAGGGCAAAGCCTGCGGCCGCGTCATTCACTTCGCCGATCAGCACCTCGGCGAAGGGGCGCGTGCCGAACAAGTGTTCGCGCATTTGTGCGGGGTCGGCGACCACCTGGTCGCTGAGCTTCTCGTACTCAGCCAGTTCGCGGATAAAGCCGATGATCAGTCCAACATCGTCAGGTTGGGCACTGCGGATGTGCAAATGAGACATGGTCGTTCCTTGAGTTGCCGGTCAGGTGAGCATGCGGTGTGGCCAGAGGGCTTGCAAGCTGTGTCCAGCATCCTTGGACCACTTCACCATCACTGCTCGGCGCGTCAGGCGTTTGAGGCGGCTGCAGTCGGCGAGATTCTTTGCGCCGCCTCTCAAGCCTGATGGTGCAGCCAGGCATGCTTCGGTCGCACTGGTGTTGGTCGCGCACGATTCTCCAGGCGTTGCCAGAGCTTCTCGTGGAAGTAGAAACCGACCGAATTGCACAGTGGCTCGATGGCGGCCACCAAGCCACTGGCCGCGACGCTGCCAGTCAGCGCATAGGTCACCGCAAAGGCGATGCAGAAGTGCATCAGGGTGAAGGTCAGGGTCTTGAGCATGGCAGCCTCTAATCAGAAGTATCAGCGATTGTTTGTGAGGCTAGCGGCTTCATGCTGATTGAGGAAATGCTTCATTCTGATTCATTCGATAGTATTTGATAATTGATAATGGTAATCGAGCAGGGGAGGCCGCGAGAACTCGTCAATAAAATCTGCGGAGGAATTTGACAAGGCGAGGCTGGCGGCTAACTTGAAGTGCGCGGCGCATGGAAGTCCCGCGTCGCTCACCGTTGACTTGAGCTTTTCTGAAATGGAGTTCCAACATGCATAAGCGCTACCTCTCTTCCCTGTTGTGTGCTGTTCTGACCGCAGCTGCTCTCAGCGTCTCCGCCGCCGAAACCACCAAGACTGCTCCCGCGAAGCCTGCGGCGGTGCAAGTGGCGGCGGAGGCCAAGGTCAATCTCAATACGGCCGATGCTCCCACGCTGCAGCGTGAGCTGAGCGGTATCGGCGAGTCCAAGGCCAAGGCGATAGTGGCGTACCGTGATACCCATGGCGCATTCGCCTCGGTTGACGAGCTACTTGAGGTCAAGGGTATCGGCGAGTCCATCCTGGCGAAGAACCGCGACAAACTGAGCATCAATTAACTCGTAAGCTGGAAGATGGAGGCCGGTCACTGACCGGCCTTTTTGCATGTTGGGGGTGACCGCAAGCCGGGTCCTGCAATACAGTGCGCGTTTTCTGGGCGGCCTCTGACGCCGCCTGGTATCGGCAGGTGTGGGTCAACGGACGGTTATCTTTTCGATGAATGCAATGTCTCCCCAGGCGATCTACCGGCATGCCCTCGAACACCATGGTTTCCAGACGGATAGCGCCCAGCTTCGGGCGGTGCAGGCGCTGGTGCTTTGCCATAGGGCGCTGCATCAGCCGCAAGCCGGTGCGCAGCCGGTCGGCGGGGTTTATCTCTGGGGGCCGGTAGGGCGTGGCAAGACCTGGTTGATGGATCAGTTCTATCGAAGCCTGCAGGTGCCTGCGCGGCGTCAGCATTTCCATCACTTCATGCGCTGGGTGCACCGCCGCCTGTTCCAGTTGACCGGCATGGCCGATCCCTTGCGGGCTCTGGCCCGTGAGCTGAGCGACGAGGTCAGGGTGCTGTGTTTCGACGAGTTGTTCGTCAGTGACATTGGCGATGCCATTCTGGTCGGCGGCTTGCTGCGGCTGATGTTCGAGGAGGGCGTTGTGCTGGTTGCCACCTCCAACCAGGCGCCGGAGCAGCTGTATGCCGACGGTTTCAATCGGGAGCGCCTGGTTCCGGCGATCGTCGCCATCAACCAGTACATGCAGGTTGTCGGTGTCGATGGCGGGCAGGATCACCGCCTGCATCCGGGGCTGCAGCAGCAGCGTTATTGGCAGAGCGAGCCGGATCGACCCAGTGCGCTACAGGCGGTTTTTCGCCGGTTATCCGCTGACGAACCCTCATCCAGCGAGCCCGTTGTGCTCGGACAACGATCAATTAGCGTGGTGCAGCAGGCGGCTGCGGTGATCTGGTGCCGCTTTGCCGATCTGTGCGAACAGCCGATCTCGGCACTGGATTTCATCGCCCTGTGCGATCGTTTCTCGGCCATTGTGCTCAGCGAGGTACCTGCGCTGAGCGGCCAGCAGAAACCCGGCGCTATCGCCCGCGGTACCGAGGATGGTGTCGAGCGGGTGGTGACCGGCGACCGCGAGTTGCCCGCGCTGGCGGCGCATGACGACAGCGTGCGGCGCTTCATTGCCCTGGTGGATGAATGCTACGACCGCCGCGTGCCGCTCTACCTGGAAGCCCAGGTGCCACTGGAGGCGCTCTATACCGAGGGTTACCTGGCTTTCCCGTTCCGTCGTACCCTGAGTCGGCTGCGGGAAATGCAGCTGCAACGGTTTTCTGCGGTTTAGCCGCTACCGTCCCCCCTGCGCGGATGGGTAAGGGGCAGTCCCATAGTCCGGATGAGCGCCAGGATGATCCGCAACGGACTTCACGGATTGCGCCTGGGCTTATCCAGGCTACGAAGCGTTAGGCGCGGTCGCCCCGTCTTTGACGCCGCGCTGTCGCGCAGCAAACTGTGTGCTCGTGACCCCCTGTCGTAGGAGCGGCTTCAGCCGCGAAGCTTTGGCTGTGCATCGAAG
>NZ_JBFIIG010000007.1:0-55648 GCF_041601375.1 Pseudomonas sp.
CACCGAATTCGCCGACGGCTAAGCCCGACGCAGAGGTGTGTCCACAGGACACACCTATTGCCCTGCACAGGGCAACTCACACGCCCCCTTCGCACGACGTTGGCTTCTCAAGGCCGGCAAGGGAGCGGCTTGTTCAAAAATGGGAGCACGACACAATGACAGCACGCAACGCCCTTTCCCTCGCGCTGCTCGGCGCCGGCAGCATGGCCCTCGCCTTACCGCTCAGTAGCCAGGCCGCCGGCTTTGTCGAAGACACCAAGGCCGATCTCAACCTGCGCAACTACTACATCAACCGTAACTTCATCGACCCGAGCAACGCTCAAAGCAAAGCCGAAGAGTGGGCCCAGAGCTTTATCCTCAACCTGCAATCGGGCTACACCGAAGGCGCCGTAGGCTTCGGTCTGGATGCCCTGGCCATGAGCGCATTCAAACTGGACAGCGGTCGCGGCACTAACGGTACTCAGCTGTTGCCGATTCATGATGACGGCCAAGCAGCAGACAACTTCGGCCGTCTGGCTATTGCCGCCAAAGTAAAAATGTCCAAGACCGAACTGAAAGTCGGCGAACTCGCGCCAGTGCTAGCCATCTTGCGCAGTGACGATGGCCGTGCATTGCCGCAGACCTTCCAGGGCGGGCTGATCACCTCCAAGGAAATCGACGGCCTGACCCTCTATGGCGGACAAATGCGCGCGACCAGCCTGCGCAATGACGCCAGCATGGAGGACATGGCAATGAACGGTCGCGCCAGCATTACCAGCGACCGTTTCAACTTTGTTGGTGGCGAATACCGCTTCAACCAGGATCGCACGCTGATCGGCCTGTGGAATGCCGAGCTGCAAGACATCTACAACCAGCAGTACCTGCAACTAACGCATAACCAGCCGATGGGTGACTGGACCCTGGGCGCCAACCTCGGCTACTTCCAGGGCAGCGAAGACGGCAACGAGCTGGCTGGCGAACTGGATAACAAGGCCTACTCGGGCCTGTTCTCCGCCAAGACTGGCGTCCATGCCTTCTATGTCGGCCTGCAAAAACTCAGCGGCGACGATAAGTGGATGCGTGTCAACGGCACCAGCGGCGGCATGCTGGCCAACGATGGCTTCAACTCCAGCTTCGACAATGCCCAGGAGCGCTCTTGGCAAGTGCGCTATGACTACAACTTCGCGGGCATTGGTATTCCCGGGCTGACCCTGATGAACCGCTACACCAGCGGCGACAACATTCATGTTGGGGCCACGACCGACGGCAAGGAATGGGGCCGCGACAGCGAACTGAGCTATGTGATTCAGAGCGGTACGTTCAAGAGCCTCTCAATGAAATGGCGCAACGCGAGCATTCGCCGCGACTACAACAACGCCGACTTCGACGAAAACCGCCTGATCTTCAACTACCCGCTGTCGATTCTCTGACTCACGGCTGCGACTGCTTACTCCATGTGTAACGGCACCTTCGCCCGTCCTGGTGACGGGCTTTTTTTTGAACACGCCGATAGAGCGGTTTGAACGATCGGCGTCCTCCCGCGGAAATGAACAGGAGACACTCCAATGGCCCTGACAGCAGACCCCATTGCCGACGCTAACCCAGCAGAAAACACTCGCAGGAAGTTCCTCAAACGATCGCTGGTACTCTCCGCCGGCGTAGCTTCTTTCGCCAGCCTGCCCCGCCTGGTCGACGCCGAGCCCCTGACCCAGCGCTACCCCGAGCAGCTGGTGGAAATTTTCGATGAAAGCTTCGCCAAGTACCGCCTGTTCAACGCCAGCGTGGAACGACTCGCCACCGGCATGCGCTGGGCGGAAGGCCCGGTCTGGGTCGGCGACGGCCGCTATCTGTTGCTCAGCGACATCCCCAACAACAGAATCATGCGCTGGGACGAGATCAGCGATTCGTTCAGCCCATTCCGCGACAGTTCGAACTACTCGAACGGCCTGTGCCGGGATCGCCAGGGCCGCTTGATCACCTGCGAAGGCTCGACCACTCACACGCTGGGACGACGGGTTACCCGCACCGAGCACGACGGCAGCATCAGCGTGCTGGCCGACAGCTACGAGGGCAAACCCTTCAATTCACCCAACGATGTCGTGGTCAAGCGCGACGGCTCGATCTGGTTCACCGATCCACCCTTCCAGACCGCCAACTACTATGAGGGCCACAAGGTCGTACCCGAGCAGCCCGATGCGGTGTATCGGATCGACGGCGAAACCGGCAAGGTGTCCCGGGTCGTTGGCGAGATTGCCGGCCCCAACGGCCTGTGCTTCTCGCCCGACGAAAAAGTGCTGTATATCGTCGAAGGCCGGGCCAAACCCAACCGCCTGGTCTGGGCCTACCCGGTCAACGACGACGGTAGCCTGGGCGCGCGGCGCAAACACATCGAGGCCACGGACCATGGCGCCCTCGACGGTATCAAGTGCGACGAGGACGGCAACCTCTGGTGCGGCTGGGGCAGCAGCGGCGCGCCGGGTGCCAAATCGGAAGACCTGGATGGCGTCATGGTGTTCAACCCACAGGGCAAGGCCATCGGCCAGATCAAACTGCCCGAGCGCTGCGCCAACCTGTGCTTCGGCGGCAGCAAAGGCAATCGCCTGTTCATGGCCAGCTGTCATTCGCTGTATGCGCTCTACGTCAATACCCGCGACGCCAGCTTTGGCTGAGCAAGCAACTGGCAACATCCGCCACATGGTTTTCGCCATGGGTAACGGCACCTTCGGCCCGTCCTCATGACGGGCTTTTTTATCTGCCGGATCCGCTAGCCGAGTGTCGATCGGCAGCCCCGCCACACGACCAGTTAACGGGCACCGTGATTTCACCGCGCCCTGACTCAACTGGGAGATCGCCATGTCGACACAGACGCATAGCAACCCGCAAACCGAGGTGCGCGCACGACTGGAACGCTGGGCGCAGGCCATTCGCGACAAGGATCTGAACGAAGCAAGCGCCTGCTACGCCGCCGAGGTGCTGTCATTCGACCTCGCACCGCCGCTGCAGCGTAGCGGGCGGGAGCGGATCAGTGCGGACCTGGCGCAGTGGTTCACCACCTGGGATGGGCCAATCGGCCTGGAGATTCGCGAACCGCGCCTTACCCTGGGCGAGCAAGTGGCATTCTGCACCAGCCTGCAACGAATCAGCGGGCGTAAGACCGACGGCGAGCGGCCGGCGATCTGGGTACGCGCCACCCTGGGCCTGCAGCAGCTCGACGGCGCCTGGCGCATCGTCCATGAACACGCCTCGACGCCCTTTTATATGGATGGCAGTTACCGGGCCGCGATAGATCTGGAGCCCTAAGACATGCCGCAGGGCCGGCCCCGCGTAACTGTTTTGTCCCATCGAACGCACGGCCTCGGTCGACGTGCCAGCTATAGCGGAGCACGTGCAACGGTTTTGCGAAACTCGGCCGGGCTGGTTCCCGACCAACGCATAAACGCGCGAATAAATGCGGCCGGTTCGCTGTAAGACAACTGGTAGCCGATGGCTTTTACGGAATCGTCGGAATGACTCAACAGGTAGACGGCACGGTCAAACCTGATCTTGTCGATCAACTCCGAGTACTGCACGCCCTCCTCATTCAGATGCCGACGCAAGCTGCGCCCGGAACAATTCAAGGACTCCGCCATTGCGGCTGCGCTGGGATACTCGTCCATACACGACAAGCTATTGAGCACGCGCTGCTTACAGGATGTTGAAGCAAAGCGCGTGGCGGACTCACGGCACTGTTGCAGGAAAACGTTGTAGCTGAACTCGCTGCGTTTCGGGTTGATCGCCTGACCAACTTCATGATCAAAGGTGACGTAGGTGAAGTCGTGGCCGAAACTGACCGGGCAATTGAATTGCGTTAAATACCGTTGCGGTTTTTCCGGTTGCGGATAAGCGAAAGCGACGTTCGTGACGAACCCCTTTGCCGCGTCACCGAATATTTCGCCAAGCAAATGCTGTGTGCCCCGCATCGACAGATTGATCAGAAAACCATGGTGCCGCTCCAGATTGGCCGTCTGGCGATAGCGCACCACGGCGTTACCCGGCGCCAGGGAGCCGATTAGCTCAGGGGTAAACCAGCGATTGGACAATGCTTGAAAACGCCTTAACAAGTAACCCGCATGGTTCAAGTCGACGGCATTGGCCACCAGTCCACCGAGCATACCGACACTATTGACGTTGACCTCTCCACCTATGGCCAGCCCGAGCGCATCCATGTCCTCGCTGCCGACCAGTCGTTGAATATTGGCGTAGACGGCGAGTTCGGCGTTGCCATTGAGCAGGGTTTCCGGCTGCGCATACGCGTGGCCATCGAGCCCACTGTCGCGCAAAACCTCATCCAGATCGTAGCCGCGCCGCACCATTTGCTGAATGCAAAATGCGAGCAAGGCGGGCATTGGACAGGTCGATTGCAATGGATTCATTTTGCTGATGAAACCGATAGTTTGGCCGTTTTTATCAATTGTATGGCCGTTCTCAGCCTTTGGGGAAGCCGCTTTGGCAGGTAGGCTTTCTGCATTCATCTACATCGGTAGCCGATGAATGTCGGCGCAACGGTCATCAATACAGAGAACAACCATGATAGAGAAGCAATCCAGCGAAACTATTAAAGCCCCCGGCCTGCACTTGCTGGCGATGGAGCTGCGTGTGCCGTTGGAAATAATGTCCACGCTGGCGTTGTGGCCGCTGCTGACGGCAAGAGCGCGCGGCGATGGACACCCGGTGTTGGTCTTTCCGGGCCTTATCGCCAGTGACCGGTCGACGTTTCTGCTGCGGCGCTTTTTGCAAGCACAGGGCTACTCGGTGTATTGCTGGGAAATGGGTCGCAACCTTGGGCCGCAGCCCGGCGTGATGGGCGCCTGCCTGAAACGTATCGATGAATTGCGCGCGCAGCATGGACGCAAAGTGAGTCTCGTCGGCTGGAGTCTGGGCGGCCTGTTCGCGCGTGAGCTGGCGAAAATGCGACCCGATGATGTACGCATGGTGGTGTCGCTAGGCAGCCCATTTGCCGGGCCTGAAAGCGCCAGCAATGCGAACGGCATCTATCGACGCTATAACCCGCCCAAAGGCGAAGCGGCTAACGAGTTTCCCAACCTGAATCAGGCGCCATCGATGCCCACGACTTCGATTTACAGCCGCAGCGACGGCATCGTGGCCTGGCCCTGCTGCATCCAAAACGACAATCCGCATACCGAAAATATCGAGGTGCATGCCAGCCATGTCGGCATGGGCGTGAACCCCATGGTCTTGCGCATTCTCGCCGACCGCCTCGCGCAACCCGAGGGTGCGTGGCGACCCTATCGCTCTTCGAACCTGGACTGATGCGCAATTTCTGCAGTGCGGGGATTTGCCAGCCAGCGGCGCAAGTGCAGGCATTCGACTAAACCCACCCAAGCAATCGAGAGGCGTTGACATGGCGCGTGGCTTAAAACATTTAACGGCGATGGACGCGATGTTTCTGTATGTGGAAACGCCCGAGATGCCGATGCACGTGAGTTCCTTGATGTGCTGCACGCTGCCCGAGGGCTACCAGGGTGATTATTTCGAGGACGTAAAAGCCTTGCTGCAAGCACGCCTGCATCTGGCCAGCGTGTTCACCAGCAAGCTGGTGCAGATGCCGTTCGATCTCACCACGCCGGTTTGGGTTGAAGACGAAAATCTTGATCTGGATTACCACGTGCGGCGGATGGTGCTCTCCAAACCGGGTACGCGCCAACAGCTACACGCGCTGGTTGCGCGGCTGCAATCATCGTTGCTCGACCGCAGTCGTCCGCTGTGGGAGATCTACGTCATCGAAGGCTTGGAAAATGGCGAGGTAGCGGTTTTCAACAAGATTCACCACGCCGCGATGGATGGCCAGGGCGGCGTGGCGGTGGCCAACATGATTTTGGACATCACACCGGAACCGCGTGCGGTGCGAGCACCGCGCACGCGGCTGTATCGTAGCAATGATCAACTTGGCGCCGCCGAGATGATGAGCGCTGGCATTGGCAATACGGCGGGCCAAGTCAAGAAAGTGGCGACGGTGTTCGGCCAATTATTGGCAATGGGCAGCGACAAAGTCATAAACAGCCTTTCGTGGAAAGCGTTACTCAAAAACAGCAAAGCTTTGGCCGTCGTAGCCACGAAAAAAGGCACCCTGCCGCCACGTGAGCGCCAACGCTTCGCGCCGACAACGGTGTTCAACGGCAGCATTACCAATCAGCGCTCGGTGACCAGTTTCTCGCTGGATCTGACCGAGCTGAAAGAGCTAGGCAAATCCGTCGACGCCACCATCAATGACATGGTGATGGCGATTTGTTCCGGCGCGCTGCGTAGCTATCTCAGCGATGCCAACGCGTTGCCGGCCAAGTCGATGATAGGTGCGGTGCCCTACTCGATGCGCGCGGCCGGCAACACTGACATTTCCAATCAGTCGTCAATGGGTTACATGCGCCTGCGTACCGACATCGCCGACCCCATGCGACGGCTGCGCGCGATTCAGGAGTCTTCACAGGCATTCAAACAAGACAACGCGGTATTCAAAGGTTTCGCGCTGACTGATTTTCCATCGGTCGGCTTGCCGTGGCTGTTGCCTATGATAGTCAACTTCGTCACCCGCGCGCGCTTGACGGAAAAAGCCCCCGCACTTGCCAACGTCGCCATTTCGAATGTGCCGGGACCCAATATGCCGCTGTATTTCGCTGGCGCGCGCCTTCGCACCTTTGCGCCGGTAAGCATCGTCATGCACGGCGTGGCGCTGAATATCACGGTGCAAAGCTACAACGGCGGGCTGCATTTTGGTGTGGTGGCGTGCCGCCGCGCCTTGCCCAACATGGAAGATTTTGCCGAGGACATGCTGGCCGCTTATGAGGATTTGAAAAAGTCCATCGCGCGCCATCATCGCAAGTTGGCAAAGGATGCGGATGAGGCCGGCAACAATGCTCTCGACAAGGGCGTGTCATCAGCACCCACTGGCGAGAAAGCCAAGCCAGCTCGTGCGCCGGTCAAGCACAGCACACCTGCGCTGGTCAAGGTATTGCCCAAACCCAAGGCGAAAAAAACCACGTGACCTTGCATCGCCGCCGCACGGCCATACAGCCTGCTGGTGTCTTTCTTCACATGAGTACTTGCAATGAATGAACTGGATCAACGCTTCGAACGCGCGACAGAAATCGCCAACCGTGACATCGGCTTCAAGCCAGATACGGCGGTCTTGCTGCAGTCCTATGCCCTCTATAAACAGGCCACTATTGGTGATATTGAGGGCGAGCGGCCCGAGCCCGACGAGGTTGTCGACGCCGCGAAGTACGCCGCATGGGAGCAACTAGAAGGCATGAGTTCAGACGAAGCCAAACAACACTATGTGGACTTGGTGGAGAAAACATTAGCGGAATAATTCGCCGCACCAGACTCCCCGCACAGAAGACCGACCGCTGATGACACCCTATATTCTGCCTTTGCGCGACCTGCAGTTCGGCGTTCATGAACGGCTCGACGCTGACGCTTTTACTGGGCCAACAGATTTATATCCAGCGGCGCGTACGAGCTGACTGAAAACATCGCGCGTTTGGTATGGGCATGCATCGTCGACGCCCCCCGCGGGCAGTACAGGCATTTAATTTTTATAGCGATACCAGACCGCACAACGCTGTTCACGCGCCCCCAGATCGCCGGGTTTAGAGATTCAACTGGCGTGATGTACGTCGTCGCGCCGCCGCAACGCTGTTCGGTGAACCAAGTCCAGGTCTACGAGTGATGTTCGTGATTTAGGTGCTGGATAATTTTTCCGTTTAGACCGCACTGATACTTTTCACTATCAAACGTTTTCAATAAAGGGTTACGTGATGCTGAATATCGCCGCCAATCTGCAACGCACTGCCTGCTATTTTCCTAACAAGATCGCGATCCATTTCATGGACCAGACGATCACCTATGGGCAATTGAACGCGGCGGTCAACCAGATCGCCAATGGCCTGCGCACAATGGGTGTAGGCAAGGGTGACAAGGTGGTATTGGCCTGCCCTAACCTGCCGTATTTCCCGATGATCTACTACGCGATTCTCAAGCTCGGAGCCGTGGTGGTACCGATCAATATCCTGCTCAAAGGCTCGGAAATTGCCTACCACCTGAAGGATTCAGAAGCCAAGGCATTTTTCTGCTTCGAGGGTAGCCCCGAGCTACCGCTCGGCAGTGAAGGTCTCAAGGGTTTCAACGAAGCAGGAACCTGCGCCCATTTTTTTGTCATCACGGCAGACCCGAGCAAACCTGCGGCCATTGAAGATGCCACCACTCTGGGTAGCCTGATGGCTGGCCAATCGCCGCTGAGCGATTATGAACTGACCGCTGAAACCGATACGGCCGTCATTCTCTATACCTCGGGTACCACTGGCAAACCAAAGGGGGCCGAACTCAGTCAGTCCAACATTGCGATGAATATGACGGTGGCCAATCAACTGGCCAAGATCGACAGTACCGATGTGCAATTGATTACGCTCCCGCTGTTCCATTCGTTTGGTCAAGTGCTGCAGATGAATTCGACGATACAGGCCGGAGCCAGCATGGTTCTGCTGGCTCGCTTCGATCCCGATGCGGCATTCAAGGCAATGCAGGAACATAACGTTACTATATTCGCCGGCGTACCGACCATGTTCATTGCCCTGCTGAACTTGCCGGGCGCTGCGGAAAAATATGACCTGGCAATGATCGCCATGCACCTCCGTCTCGGCATATCCGGGGGCGCCGCGATGCCCATGGAGGTCATGGCAAATTTTGAAGCCAAGTTTGGCATCATGATTCTGGAAGGCTATGGCTTATCGGAAACCAGTCCGTCTGCAACCTTTACCGATCCGAACGGCGCACGCATTGCCGGCAGTGTTGGCAAGGCGTCGCTGGGCTGCGAAGTGCGACTGGTGGATGAGTCCGGCGCGCAAGTCGAGAATGGTGAGCGCGGAGAAATTACGATTCGTGGTCACAATGTCATGAAGGGTTATTACAACCGTCCGGAGGCAACTGCTGAAGCGATTCGCAACGGCTGGTTCTATACGGGCGACATCGGAAAACTGGATGCCGATGGCAATATCTACATTGTCGATCGCGTTAAGGACATGATCATTCGAGGCGGTTTCAATGTTTACCCGCGCGAATTGGAAGAAGTGCTAAGTGCACATCCGGCGGTGGCACAGGTCGCGGTTATTGGTATTCCTCATGAAATCCATGGTGAAGAAATAAAGGCGGTCCTGATTTTGAAGTCAGGGCAATTGACGACCCCCGAGGCAATCATCGCATGGTGCAAGGAGCGCATTGCTGGTTACAAATACCCGCGCATTGTTGAAATTGTCGATGCCCTGCCGATGACGGCCACCGGAAAAATTCTCAAACGCGAACTGCGCGCGCAGCACGATGCCGCCGACGCCAGGAAAAACTGAAAATACCAAGGGTAGAAACATGAGCAGTGATATTGCACACATCATACGCAGCGAAAGAATCATCAGTGGCCTGGTGAACGCCGCAATCAACGGCGGCTTGGCCTGGTATTTGTTCAAGACCAAACCGCTGCTCTTGCTGTGGGGTAGCGAAGGCTTTGGCGTCGATTTAATGGCCACCGCATTCATCATGCTGTTCATCGTCGCCTTGATCGTTGTCCCGATCTTTCGCCGCAAGGTGCGGCAGGGAACCATTTCGGCCACATGGGATAACGATCGCTGGCTGCACCGCCAACTGCAACGATTCCCGCATTCGTTACTCGGCAGTGCAATCTTGTTCGGCCTGATTGGCATGGTGGTCTTTGTTCCGCCGAGCTTATTGGTGCTAAGCGTCAGCCACATTACCGAACTCAGCCCTGCGCAATACGCCATCTTCAAAGGGTGTTGGGCCGGTTCGCTGGCAGCAGTCATGGTCGGGTCGATGATTCGCTTGGCTGTATCGCGGCGCTGATTGACGCTTGCCCAAGAGTGGGCAGCTCGCGTGGATTTGGACTACACCCAGAGCGTTCGCGGCAAGGCAAACTGCGTAGCGGGCGTTTGGAGGTGGCCGCAGTAGGCGAGTGCTTTCTCACAGCATCTTAGTGCCCCGTGATCGAGAACATTCGTAAAACCTTGAGCGGCCTAGGCGAAGCGGAAACTGCCAAGTAGCGCGACAGCTCTTTATTAGTGTCCTGCTGCCTTAGGAAAGTGGCCAAGACCCGGGTTGTACCGCAACGCTACTACTTTGCAAAACGCCGCCGCGGCTAAGATCCTGACCAGCAAAAACATAATCCGCAGCCGTCGAACCGAGTAGTCCGGATGCAATCCGGGGAACTCCCTCTTGCCGGAATGCTGCCGAGATACAGGGGTGGGCCGATCCAGGTGAATGGGTAAGGCATTACCCATCCATCCCTATGTTGTCGACTATTGGCTGGTGAAATCAGCCGTTTGCAGGGAGGGGCCGACCGCTATGCGTCTATAGGCAGGGGGTATCGGCCTATTAGCTCTCCAAGTTCAAGTTCCATGGCGCCTTGGGTTTGGCCGCCCTGCGAGAGCATCCATCTCACCCGGTCGACTGTTTCTGGCCCATGCATGTCGCCTATGAAGCGCTGCGACTCATCTGCCAGTGCATCTTCATCAGGTTTGCTGACACGGTCCACCACCGCTTTGACATGGCTGATGCCTCCGGCCGGAAACCCCGCAATACGACGGGCAAGCGCATCGCAAAAGCCGCTGAGCTGCTCGCCCGGCAGTGCACGATTGACCCAGCCATACAGCGCTGCGGTATTGGCATCGAAATCCGCGCCGCCGAGGCATACTTCCAAAGCCCGGCCTCGCCCCAGCAGTTGCGTCAATCGCACAGTTCCGCCTGCGCCCGGTAACAGTCCTACTCCAATTTCCGGCTGGCCAAGCACTGCGGTTTCGCCAGCGGCAAAACGCATGTCTAGTGCCAGAAGAAACTCGCTTCCAGCGCCCCGAGCGCGGCCTCGCAACTCGCCAATGGTTACCTGCGCAAGACGACTAAAACGACTGAAGAGCCCGCTGAGTGGGCTCGCCAAGCCTGGCGGCAAGGTTGTGGGCGGGGCCTCAAGTTGACTGCCCATATCATAGTGCGCAAGGAAAAACTCTGGATTGTCGCTGCGAAAGATAACGACTTTGGTCTGGCTATCGCCCTCAAGTCCTTTCGCCAAATTAAGCAGGTCGATCACCATAGTACGGTCGACTAGATTGATCGGCGGGTGATTAAATCGCACCACCGCAACGCCATCATGGTCTTCACGGGTAAAACTCTTGTACGTGTTCATGGCTACCCTCTTTAAGTGCTTGAATATTGAAGCGATCCCCAAACCGCTCACCGATGTTCGTGTCATGAATTAGTGTCATTCGAACCAGCATATGCCCTCAATTACGTGACACGCCGGTGTTGGCTAAGCTGTATGTCCGGAAGAAAATATACCCTCAGCCGATGCCCGGTAATGGTTGCAGAAGAGCCCCCCGCTACCTGAATAGCCAAGGTCGCGCGGTGACGAGCGGTCAGCAACCGCCATTGGAAGCACCTGCAGAATCACGCCCGAGCCTATTGTTATTTATTGCCGATTAAGCCGTGAGGCCGCCATCGACCGGCAAGGCGACGCCAGTCGTAAAGCCAGCCGAATCGCTGCACAAGTAGAGAACTGCTGCGGCAATTTCTTCAACGGTTCCTATCCGTCCGAGCGGATGAGCGGCTACGGCCAAGGCCACATGTTTGGGGTTATCCGTGCTGGCACGACGGAACATTTCAGTATCAATAACTGCAGGGCAAACTGCATTCACCCGAATGTTCATTCGCGCGTATTCGACAGCTGCGGTCTTGGTTAAACCGATCACTGCATGTTTGGAGGCTGAATAAATACCCTGTTTGGGCGCAGCGATCAAACCCGCGACCGAGGCGGTATTAACAATTGCCCCGCCGCCCTGCGCCAGCATCGCGGCTATTTGATATTTCATACACAGCCACACACCCTTCACGTTCACATTCATAATGGCATCGAAAACGCCTTTGTTTCCATCCGCCAATTTGCACCGCTCAATCTCGATCCCCGCATTGTTGAATGCGCAATCAAGTCTGCCGTAGGCCGAAACAGTTCCGTCAATCAATAAGCGTACGTCTGCATCACACGACACATCACAGCGAATGAAGGATGCGTCGCCCTCTGCCGCCTTGATCAAAGCGACCGTCTCTTGACCTGCTTGGCTGTCGATGTCCGATACAACTACGCTGTATCCACTGTTGGCGAAGGCCAACGCGGCGGCGCGACCAATGCCGTTGGCCGCGCCAGTGACCAAAGCGACTCGGCCTGAGTTTGTCTTGTTCATTGCATGTCCTCATTAGTATCTAGTCGAGGGGAGTCCTCAGGGGCTGTAAAACTATCGAGCGCCATCGCGAGGGCGTCTGGTCATGCGCTCTGGCGAGGTGGCGAGCGCAGCCATGCTCTGCTTCGTGTCCAAGGCACGTCGGACGGCATTGGCTCAGCCGAAATTGACTACCCAGCGCAGCGGCAACACCTGCAGCAACACGCCCATCAATGACCAGGGCCAGGCTGGTACGCAGGCATTGTCCGGTTCACGCTCGATGGCCCGCACCATGGCTTTGACCCCGGCGCTCTCGCTGACTTCGAAGGGTAGCTTTTTCGCGCCGGCATTTATCTCGGTACGGATATAGCCGGGGAATAGCGTAGTAATGCGAATCGGCGTGTTCAGCAGGTCGGCACGGATACCTTCGGCGAGATGAGCCAACGCCGCCTTGCTAGCGGCGTAAGCGGTCAGATGCCTAGGCATGCCACGCTTGGCACTCATCGACGAGACCGCCACCAGGTGCCCAGCATTTTGTCTACGAAAAATCGCCACCGCGGCTTCGCATTGCGCCAGACCGGCGATCAAATTGGTCTCAAGGGTGCGTCGATTAATCTCGAAATACCCGGTTCCGATCCTTCGCCCCTCGCCAACACCGGCGTTGACGATGATCCGCTCAAGGCTGCCGAAGCTCTCGGCGAACGCCTCGAACACGGCAAATACCTGTGGGTGATCGTTGACGTCCTGCGCGCGCACTTCAACCCGTACACCGAATGCCTGAACCAACTCGTCCTGCAGCTCCAGCAGACGCTCTGTGCGCCTCGCACATAACCCCAGGTTGTAGCCGCGGGCGGCGAATTCACGGGCCATTCCCGCACCCAAACCAGAACTGGCACCCGTAATCAAAACGGTTTTGCGCTGTTGCATGGTCTTGCTCTCCAGTTGTCGAACACACTCAGTGCCAAGTCAGTAGATGCTCGTGGCTGCCGCGAAAATACCCGTACTCATTTAGCCAAAAGAGCGCTGGCCGTAGCGAGCTGGAGTGATCCTCGAGATTTCAGCGGCTATGCTGGCGAGTCCGCCGATTACGGCCACGGGGTTTGCTTGCCCATTGCATCGACCGGCTCTTCGATTGATGTCGCCATGCTAGAGCTCGGCATACAATGAGAGAAGTGATGGTTTCTCATTGGAAGACATGAACATAAATAATGGCTCATCGCCCTTAACACGCTTGGACTTGAACCTGTTTCGGGTCTTCGCCGTGATTTATCGCGAACGCAATCTCACCCGCGCCGCAGAGCAGCTGTCCGTCAGCCAGTCGGCCGTTAGCCACGCGCTAGCCCGTATGCGCCAACAGCTCGACGACCCGTTATTCATTCGCGAGGCTCAGGGTGTTGTACCCACGCCGCTGGCCACGCGGATCTGGCCGGACGTCCAGCAAGGTTTGGGGTTTCTGCAACGAGCCATAGCCCATAGCCACAGTTTTGAACCCTCGCGCGATATCAGCACGGTGACCCTGGCGATGACCGACGTGATAGAACCCGCTCTGCTACCGGCGCTGGTCAAAGCGCTACGGGGCGCGGTGCCAAGCATCCGCGTCACCAGTGCGCGCATCGAACGCTCGACGCTCAAGGCGGACCTGGCCTCTGGCCGCCTCGATTGCGCCATTGATGTGGCACAGGCCGCTGATGACGAACTGTTCCATTGCGTCCTGACTCGCGAAGAGTTTGTGGTGGTCAGCCGTTCGAGCGCCGCCATCGACAGCGACAGTTACTTTGCCGCGCAGCACGTCACCGTGTCGTCCCGGCGCAAGGGGTACAGTGTCGAAGACTTCGAGCTGGCCCGGCAGGGCATCAAACGGCAGATCGCCGCGCGCTGCCAACACTACGAGTCGGCCTGTCGCTTGGTGGCCAGCAGCGACCTGCTGTTAACCATGCCCCGCAGCCTGGCCATTTCCAGCTATGCCTACCTGGGCAACCAGATTCATCCTCTACCGATAACCGTGCCCAGCGTGGAGTTGCACCTGTTCTGGCACAAAGAACGCGAGTCGGACCCGGCCAACACCTGGCTGCGGCATACCCTGCTAAGCGCCGTGCAATAGCACCGCCATCGGCCGACGCGCAAAACCACAGCGTTTTCTACCGACACAGCCGTTGCCCTGAGCGTGGGTAAAAACCCTGGCGCCGCTTTTCGTTTCGCACAGCGCCCGCGTTCTATCCGTACGCTCGCCGCCAAGCCTCCTCACGTGCTCGATCCGCCCTACTCACCCGAGCGCAGGCCGCCGACCATCGCGGCCGCGACACTGAGTACATCCTTGCCCAGCCGCATCGAGCGCTGGCCGTCCCAGCCGGTGAGCGGATTGGGGCTGTCGTCGTGATCCTTGAACGGCATCTCGATGGTGAAGGACAGGCAGTCGAATTCCAGGCCAACCGCGTTGCAGGCCAGGGTGGTATTGGCTTGGCCGGGGGCGTCGCGCTTGTAGCCGAATGCGGTCTGGAACTCGGCGCCGAGGGTGATCAGGCGGCTGCGGAATTCCTCCTCGAGTTTTTCCAGGCGCAGGCTGTAGCCGGGGTTGCCTTCACAGCCGGCGGTGAAGACGTGGGGAATTTCCTCGTCGCCGTGGATGTCGAGAAACAGGTCGACGCCGACCTGGCGCATCTGCTGCTGGACGAAGAACACCTCGGGGCTCTCGGTCGCGCTGGCTGCTTGCCAGGCGCGGTTGAGGTCCTGACCGGCGGCGTTGGTGCGCAGGTGGCCACGGAAGGCGCCATCGGGGTTCATGTTCGGCACCAGGTAGAGGTCGGCCTGTTGCAGCAGGGCATTCAGTTCGGCGTCGTCGCGCTGCTGCAGGCGCTCGATCACGCCTTCCATGAACCATTCGGCCATGTGCTCGCCGGGGTGCTGCTGGGCGATGATCCAGATCTTGCGCTGGGCCTGTGGGTTGCGGCTGACGCGCAGCAACTGGATGTCGCGGCCCTCGATGCTCTTGCCGCAGGCGAACAGCTCCGCACCGGCCCGGTTCAGCGCCTGCTCGATCAGCCAGTCATGGCGCGCGCGGCTGTAGGGCTCGAAGTAGGCGAACCAGACCTGGGTCTCGCTCGGCTCGATGGCGAAGTTGAGCGCGCCATCCTCGAAACGGCTGGGCACGCGGAACCAGTTGCGATGGTCGTAGGAGGCCACGGCGTTGTAGCCGCTCCAGGCATGGCGGTAGGCGGACTGGCCGGCGTTGCTCAGGCTGAAGCCGTAGTGCTGGCCTGGGGTCAGGCCGTCGACCTTGAAGTGGAACCACTGGAAGTGATGGCTGTTGAGATCGGGGCGCATGGCCAGCAGCACCTGCTGCGGGTTGCTGGCGTCGAGCACCTCGATATTGCCGCTGTCGAAGTTGCAGTCGATGTTCATGGATACCTCGCGAGCCTGAGGGTGCGCCGCACCTGGGCTCGCAAGAATCGCAGGTCTACCCGCCGGATGAAATACCAGGGGCGACATCTGGCTCGACCAGGCCTGATTGACTGCTCAGCGGCTGTGAACATAACGAGCACCGCCGCGAGACCGCCTCCAGGCGTTCGCGGCAAGGCGCACACCGTACAGCAGGCTAGCGGCCCTTCGCCGCGGTCACGGCTTGAGGTCGAACAGCGCCTTGCCGGTTTCCATGTCACTGGGCACGGAAAAATGCTCGTGGACGATCAACCAGCGCTCGCCCTGTCTGCGAAAGCACTGGGTGACGCGCATCCAGCAGCTCTGCGTCTGGCCCTTGTCGTCGGTGCCGCCGCAGTGCAACAGGTAATGGGCCACGCCGAGGTTGTCGTCGATCACGAAACTCGGATCGTGCACCTCGAACATGCCCTCGCCCGTGCACATTTCCATGCAGGCTTGCCAGTGCGCCTTGTAGGCTTCGCGACCGACGAAGCGCAACGGACCTATGGCGTCATAGGCCACCACCTCGTCGCTGTAGTGGCTGATGATGCGCTCGACATCCTTGGACTGTGCGGCCTGCGCCCAGCTGTCGACGGCCTGCTTGATCCGGCTTTGCGGGGTATCGATGATCATTGTCGCTCTCCTGTTCAGGGGGGTCAGGTTTCATTCACGGAGCAACAGGCATGGGCGGCCGGCTGCTGGTATTCGTCGTGCAGGCGGGTCCAGTTCAGCCCCTGGCCGTTCAGATCGGGCATACCGCCCCAGCCTTCGCCGCGGCTGGCAATACGGGGTAATGGGTAGCCATCGCGGTTCATGGCGTGAACTCCCAGTGATGGATTGGTTGTGGCGCGGCCCGCTCACACGTCCAGCTGACGCACCGGCCGCACTTCGACGCTGCCGACCCGCGCCGCCGGAATTTTCCCGGCGATCTGGATGGCTTCGTTGAGGTCGCGGGCATCGACCAGGTAGAAACCGGCCAGTTGCTCCTTGGTCTCGGCGAAGGGGCCGTCGGTGATCGACAGCTTGCCGCCGCGCATGCGCACCGTGGTCGCGGTCTGCACCGGCTGCAACGCCTCGGCGGCGAGCATGCGGCCACTCGCCTGCACCGTCTCGGCGTAGGCAAAGCACTCCTCGTCCCGCGGACTGTCGGGAGAGTCGTGCAGCAGCTGTTCATTACAGTAGACCAGGCAGAGGTATTTCATGACGTGCTCCAGATTGCATGGGGCTGGGTATTGATTAGTCGAGCGCCAGGCGCGGCAATCGACAGCGCCAGAAAAATATTTCCGCGCCCGACCAACGGCCACCTCCTAGGGTGCGCCGTGCGCACCAACAAACTTGGCCGCAACACGCATCAGCCGTCGCCCAACTGGTCCAGACGGCGCTGCAGGAATTGCCGATCCGGCCCCTGCCGGGCCAAGTGCAGGGCGCGCCGATAGGCGGCGCGGGCCTCGCCGCTGCGGCCCAGACGGCGATAGAGATCGGCCTGGGCCGCATGCGCCAGGTGGTAGTCGGCCAGCTCGCCCCGTTCGAGCAGGGCTTCGATCGGGGCCAATCCGGCTGCCGGGCCGTCGCGCATGGCCAGCGCCACCGCGCGGTTGAGTTCGATCACCGGCGAGGGCGAAATGCGCAGCAGGGCGTCGTAGAGCCCGACGATCTGCGCCCAGTCGGTGGCCGCGGCGTCCGGCGCCTCGGCGTGCACGGCGGCGATGGCGGCCTGCAACGCATAAGCACCGAATTGCCGCGAGCGCAGCGCCTGCAACACCAGGGCGTCGCCTTCGGCGATCAGCTCGGCAGACCAGAGCGAGCGATCCTGCTCGTCCAGCAGCACCGGCTCGCCGCTCGCCGAGGTGCGCGCCGGGCGGCGCGCCTCGTGCAGCAGCATCAAGGCCAGCAGGCCCATGACTTCCGGTTCGGGCAACAGGTCGAGGAGCAGCCGCCCCAGACGAATGGCCTCGCTGGACAGGTGGCTGCGGGTCAGCGCGTCGCCGGAACTGGCGAAGTAGCCCTCGTTGAACACCAGGTAGATCACCTGCAGCACCGACTCCAGACGCTCGGCCAGTTCGCCGCGCCCCGGCACCTCGTAGGGGATGCGTGCATCGCGGATCTTGGCCTTGGCCCGCACGATGCGCTGGGCCACGGTGCTCGGCCGGGTGAGAAAGGCGCGGGCGATATCCTCGGTGCTGAGATCGCAGATCTCGCGCAGGGTCAGCGCCACCTGGGCGTCGCCGGCGAGCGCCGGATGGCAGCAGGTGAAGATCAGGCGCAGGCGGTCGTCCTCGACGCTGTCGCCGCCCCACAACGGCTGATCGCACGCGGCAATGGCGTCGGCAAGGCGCGCATCCAGCGGTTCGAAACGGGCCTGACGACGCAGGCCGTCGATGGCCTTGAAGCGCCCCGCCGACACCAGCCAGGCCCGCGGGTTGGCCGGCACACCGTCGCGCGGCCACTGCTCCATCGCCACCCGAAAGGCTTCGTGCAGCGCCTCTTCGGCCAGGTCGAAATCGCCCAGCAGGCGGATCAGGGTCGCCAGCACCCGCCGCGACTCGTCACGGTAAAGAGCGGCCAACAGTTCGTGCAGCTCCCCGGCGGCGTCCATGGTTTCCCCCTTCGGCTGATGCGCCTGTCAGCGTAGGCCGCCTGGGCGGCGAGGACAACGGGGCGGAACAACCGAGCGACCGGCGTAGGCTGTGCCGCGCGCGCCATGGGGTATGCGCGCCATGAGCGGTGAGCACCTGGTGCGCATGGCACAGCCTACGAGTCGATGCCACCCCCAAGACGGCTCACCGGCAAGTCATGGCGCCTGCCGGCAAAAGCGTCTCGATTCAGATGACAGAAAAACGCTTGGTCAGGTACTGGTGAGAACGGCGACAAAATCCGCCTGTAGCCGCTCAAGCGGGAACGCGAAAAAATCGGCGCACTTGTGGTGCGCCGCTACAGCAAAGGTGTCAGTTAAACGGACGTAAGAGACTGGATCGGCGCTTGTGGCAACGACCCGGATATGGCGGTGCGCCGCGTGGCGAACCCTCATATTTAGGCGGGGTCAGAGCAGCGTCAGCAGCTCCCCCTTGTCGATAAAAGCCTGCAGATTGGTCAGCACCAGCTCTTCCATCTGCAAGCGGGTTTCTTTCGTGCCGCTGCCAACGTGGGGCAAGAGCACGATATTAGGCAAGGCGAACAGTGCTTGCGGCACTTAGGTGCTCGTCTGCAAATACCTCCACCGAGTGCAGCCATCCAGCAGCGCCGCAACCAGTTTTGTAGATGAGTGGAGCAGAGCGATATCCAGCGGCTGGGTGATAGGTATCGCTGTGCTCAATCCATCCTAGAGCTGGGATTTACGGCCGAATAGGCGCCGTGTCGGCAGGGTGATTTGCTCGCGCAGGCCCTCGACTGCACGCCCTTTACCAACATCGGCTTATATTCTCCGACACCTGTTCATGCAGGGACCGCAGAAGTTGCTTGAGCAAAATGGGCTCGTCAGAGAGCAAGTTAATCGACTCTGCACCTTAGATTTCCTTACGTTTAAAGACTAAACCTATTAACCAGCCGATTCAGATCCGCCGCTAAGCGCGACAGATCATGGCTGGAGGCGCTCGTTTGGTGGGCGCCGGTAGCTGACTGCACAGACAGGTCGCGAATGTTCACCAAGTTACGGTCCACTTCGCGCGCTGCTTGCGCCTGTTCTTCTGCCGCGCTGGCAATCACTAGGTTGCGCTCATACATCTCACCGATTGCGGTGGTGATTTCCCCTAACGCCATGCCTGCACTCTCGGCCAGATTGCGCGTGGATTGCGCCAAGGTGCTACTGCATTGCATGGAGGTCAGGGCCTCGGTGGCACCGGTGCGCATGGTGGACACCATCTGCTCGATTTCTTGGGTGGAGTTCTGCGTGCGGTAAGCCAAGGCCCTGACTTCGTCCGCCACCACCGCAAAACCGCGCCCGGACTCGCCAGCACGGGCCGCTTCGATGGCAGCGTTCAAGGCGAGCAAATTGGTCTGTTCGGCAATGGCGCGAATCACGTCCAGCACCTTGCCAATATCCTGAGACTGCCCCGCCAGTTGACGCACCAGACCGGCAGTAGTCTCCACTTCGGCAGACAAGCCACCGATAGCGCTGATGGTCTCGCTAACACGGCTATTCCCAACTTGCGCCGATTGATTCGACGCCTTTGAAGCATCGG
This sequence comes from Pseudomonas sp., assembly GCF_041601375.1. GTDB lineage: Bacteria > Pseudomonadota > Gammaproteobacteria > Pseudomonadales > Pseudomonadaceae > Aquipseudomonas. Next base: position 19,835 of record NZ_JBFIIG010000007.1, read on the forward strand.
AGGTGGACACTGCATTACGCGCCACTTCATCCACGGCCGCGCTCATTTCATTCACCGCAGTGGCGGCCAGTTCGATCTCATTGTTTTGTTGCAGAAGGCTACGGCTGGCATCTTCGGTGACCGCATTAAGCTCTTCGGCGGCGGCGGCCAATTGGGTGGAGGAGCCAGAGATATCTACCAGGGTTTCCCGCAGTTTTTGTTGCATACGGCCCAAGGCATCCTGCAACTGGCTGACTTCGTCATTGCCATCCACCTGAATCAGCTTGGTCAGATCACCGTCGGCGATAAATTGCGCTGCCTGCACCGCGCCACGCAGCGGGCGCACGATGCTTTGGGTCAGCAGCCAGGCCAGCAACACTGTGGCGAAGGCTGCCACCACGATAAAGACGATAACGATGTAGCGGGAATAGTCGTATTGTTCGGCTGAGGCTTTGCCTTCCTGCTCGATGCCCTTGGCGTATATCTCACCCAGCAATGCCAGCTGCGCGCCGGTACCGTCCACCACTGGTTTCATGTCCACCAGCAACAGCTTATTCAGTGCATCTCTGTCACCGCTACGGGCCAACACAAACGAGTCGGCCATGCCGCGCTGATAGCTGGCGAGGCCTTGCTTGAATTGGCCGTACAGGCGCTCTTCGTGCGGGGAGTTGATAAAGGCTTCGAAGTTCTTGAGGTTATCGGTCAGCACTTTGTTGCGGACTTCGTACTGGTCGATATAAGTGTCCAGACTACCGATCTCGGTATCTAGGGCCATGCGCAGGGAAATGGTGCGGATTCGCAGCATATTTTCGCGAATGCTGTTGACGATGCGGATGCTCGGCACCCAGTCCTTCTCAATGGTGGTAGCGCGCTCGCGGATGCTGGTCATTTCTCCCAGGGAAAACATACCGAGAGACGCCACGATCAGGGCAAGAAGGGCGAATAGACACGCGGCCCTGCGGGCGATATTCCAGTTACGTAGCAGCATGAAAACCTCAGTGACCCCGTTGGCTTACCCCTCTTTACAGAGAGTGATTACATAGTTGTTGTAGGGTGATTTTTAAAAGGCGCACTTGTGGTGCGCCGCTACAGCGTAGGTGTCAGTTAAACAGACGTAAGAGACTGGATCGGCGCTTGTGGCAACGACCCGGATATGACGGTGCGCCGCGCGGCGAACCCTCATATTTAGGCGGGGTCAGAGCGGCGTCAGCAGCTCCCCCTTGTCGATAAAAGCCTGCAGATTGGCCAGCACCAGCTCCTCCATCTGCAAGCGGGTTTCGTGGGTACCACTGCCGACATGGGGCAGCAATACCACATTGGGCAGGGCGAACAGCTCTGCTGGCACGGTGGGTTCACCTCCGAACACATCCAACCCCGCACCGCCCAGGCTGCCATTCAGCAGCGCCGCAACCAGCGCCGCCTGATCGACCACCGAGCCGCGCGCGACGTTGATCAGAGTGCCCTCGGGGCCGAGGGCTTCGAGCACGGCCCGATCGATCAGGTGATGGGTAGCCGCACCGCCAGGGCAGGCCAGTACCAGAAAGTCTGCCCAGCGCGCCAGCGCCAACAAATCCACCTCGAAGCCATAGGGGCTGCCCGGATCCTGCCGGCGCTTGTAGTAGCGCACCGGCATGGCGAAGCCTTCGGCGCGGCGGACGATGGCTTGGCCGATGCGGCCGAGGCCGACGATGCCGAGCTTCTTGCCGCTGACCTTGCGCGTCAGCGGGTAGTTGCCCGTGAGCCACTGCCCTTCCCGCACGAAGCGGTCGGCCGCAGCCAGCTGACGGGCGCTATCTATGATCAGGCCCATGGCCAGATCGGCCACGCAATCGTTGAGCACATCCGGCGTGGTACTGATGACGATGCCGCGATCACGCAGCAGCTCCAGCGGATAGGGGTCGTAGCCCACGCCAAAGCTGCAGATGGCACGCAGGTTCGGCAGGCACTGCAGTTGCTCGGCGCTGCAACCGAAGCGGGCCGAAGAGACCAGCAGTTCGAACTGCCCGCCCTGCTCCTTGAGAAAGCGCAGTGGATCGGGCTGCTGCCATAGCGGCGCAACCGCGTAACGGCCAGCCAGGTTGGCGTTGAAGCGTTCGCTCAGCGGGCCGACCTGTAACACTTGGGAGTTAACCATGGGGACTCTTGCCTCCAGTGCGTGGTTTACAGCAGCTTGCCGGGGTTCATCAGCCCGGTCGGGTCCAGCGTCGCCTTGATCGCTCGCATCAACTCCAACTCCAGCGGGTCCTTGTAGCGTCTGGCCGCCTCGCGCTTGGCCTGCCCCAGGCCATGTTCGGCGCTGATGCTGCCGTCAAAGGTGGCGGTCGAGTCGTAGATAAGCCGCATGATCGCCTCGTGCTGCGCCTTGAATGGCGCGTCGTCGGCGGCCAGCGGTTTGCTGATGTTGTAATGCAGGTTGCCGTCGCCGACATGGCCGTAGGCCACGATGCGCACACCGGGGAAATCTTTCAGCAAACGCCGGTCAGTGGCTTCGATAAAGGCCGGAATGCGGCTGACCGGCACGCTGATATCGTGCTTGAGGCTCGGCCCCTCGTGGTTCTGCGCCTGCGAAATGCCCTCGCGCAGCGCCCACAGTGCCTGCACCTGGGCCTGGCTGCTGGCCACCACTGCATCCAGCGCCACGCCCTGCTCGAAGGCCTCGCCGAGACCCTGTTCGAGCATGTCGTTCAGCGACGCATCGGGCTGGGTATCGCTCAGCTCGATCAGCACGTACCAGGGGTACACCTCGGCGAAGGGGTCATTGACGCCCGCGACATGCCGCAGCACGAACTCCACGCTCTGGCGCGACATCAGCTCGAAACCCGTCAGCCGGTCGCCACACAGGCCGCGCATCTGCCCGATCAGCTCGACCGCGGCCTGCGCACTGGGCAGCGCCACCCAGGCGGTGGTCAGGCTGCGCACGGCGGGAAACAGCTTGAGCACTGCGGCGGTGATGATGCCCAGGGTGCCCTCGGCACCAATGAACAGCTGCTTGAGGTCGTAGCCGGTGTTGTCCTTGCGCAGGCCGCGCAGCCCGTTCCAGATGCGCCCGTCGGGCAACACCACTTCGAGGCCCAGCACCAGGTCGCGCATATTGCCGTAACGCAGCACGGCGGTGCCGCCGGCGTTGGTCGCCAGATTGCCGCCGACCGTGCAACTGCCTTCGGCTCCCAGCGACAGGGGAAATAACCTGCCGACCTCGGCGACCGCCTCCTGCAGACGCTGGAGAATCACTCCGGCCTCGACGGTAATGGTCTCGTTGCCCGTGTCGACGGCGCGGATGCGCGCCATGCGGGTCAGCGACAGCACCACCTGGGCGCCCGAATCATCGGGAATCGAGCCGCCACAGAGGCCGGTATTGCCGCCCTGCGGCACGATCGCGACACCGGCCTCGTGGCACAGGCGCACCACCTGCGCCACTTCGTCGGTTGTGGCGGGTCGCAGCACCAGCGCGGCGCGGCCCCGGTAGGCGTTGCGCCAGTCGCTCAGGTAGCCGTGCATGCGTTCGGCGTCGGTGATCAGCCCGGAGTCGCCCACCACCGCCTGCAGTGCCTGGATCAGGCTCTCGGGAAGGCCGCTCATCTCAGGTCACCGGAGCCGGGTTGAATAGCACCAGGTCGTTGTGCAGGCGCAGGCGCTCGGCGCAGGTCTGTTGCTTGCCGCTGGCGACGTCCAGATACAGCTGGAAGATGAGCCAGCCCATCTCGTCCAGGGTCATGCGCCCGGAGGTGATCTGCCCGGCATCCACGTCGATCAGGTCGGGCCAGCGCTCGGCCAGTTGGGTACGGGTGGCGACCTTGATCACCGGCACCATGGCCAGGCCGTAAGGCGTGCCGCGGCCGGTGGTGAAGATATGCAGATTCATCCCGGCGGCCAGTTGCAGGGTGCCGCAGATAAAGTCGCTGGCCGGCGTGGCGCAGAACCACAGGCCCTTGCCACGCACCCGCTCCCCCGGTGACACCACCCCGGCGATGGGGCTGGAGCCGGACTTGGCGATCGAGCCCATGGCCTTTTCGACAATATTGTTCAGCCCGCCCTTCTTGTTCCCCGGCGTGGTGTTGGCGCTGCGGTCGGCCATGCCGCGCTGCAGGTAGCGGTCATACCAATCCATCTCGCGGATCAGCGCATCGGCCACTTCCACCGTGGCCGCACGCGGGGTGAGCAGGTGGATGCCGTCGCGCACCTCGGTGTTCTCGGAGAACATCACCGTGGCCCCGGCGCGCACCAGCAGGTCGGCGGCCACACCCAGGGCCGGGTTGGCGGTGATGCCGGAAAACGCATCGCTGCCGCCACACTGCATACCGACCACCAGCTCGCTGGCCGACACGCTTTCGCGGCGACGCCGATCGAGCACCTGCAGCCGCGCCTCGATCATCGCCATGATCTGCTCGACCATGCCGGCGAAGCCGTTGCTGGAATCCTGCAGGCGGAACAGCCACTCCTCCTCGTCCATGCCGTTGGTCAGCTGGTCACCATCCATCAACTGGCTGGCCTGCAACTTCTCGCAGCCGAGGCTGATGACCAGCGCCTGGCCGCCGAGGTTGGGGTTACGGCTGATGTTATAGAGGGTGCGGATCGGCACCACCGCATCTGGCGCATTGATCGCCACGCCGCAGCCATAGCTGTGCGACAGGGCCACAACGTCGTCGACGTTGGGGTACTTGGGCAGCAGCTCCTTGCGCACGCGCTCGACCACGTGGTCGAGCACGCCGACCACGCACTGCACCGTGGTGGTCACGCCGAGAATATTGCGCGTGCCGACGCTGCCGTCCGGGTTGCGGAAACCCTCGAAGCTGTAACCCTCCAGCGGCTCGACCGGCACAGCCGACAAGGTCGCCTTGGGCAGGTTGTCCAGGGCCGGCGGCTCGGGCATACGCAGCTGCGCCTCGGTGACCCAGCGCCCGGCGGCGATGGGCTCCAGGGCGTAACCGATGACCTCGCCGTAGCGCACCACTTCGCCGTCCAAGGCGATGTCCTGCAAGGCCACCTTATGGCTCTGCGGGATGCCTTCGACGGCCACCAGGCCATCGGCAAAGCGGCCGCCCTTGGCCACGCCCTGCTCGTTGACCACCACACCGACGTTGTCGGCCGGGTGCAGGCGGATATAGCGAGGCGAATCCTGATGGGGAATCAACTGCATGGACATGCTCTCCTCTAATACGGGTCAGGGTGTCGAGTTGGGCGCAGCAACGGCGGCGTTAACAGCCGGGGCTGGCGGATCGTTCAACTCGATCCGTTGAATACGACCAACGATAAACAGGTAACTGATTACCGCCAGCAAAGCGTTGGCACCGACATAGATCAGCGCCGTGTCAAATGAGCCGGTGTGGCTGACCAGGTAACCGACCACGATAGGTGTGGTGATCGCCGCCAGGTTGCCGAAGGTATTGAACAGCCCACCGGACAGGCCGACGATCTGCCGGGGCGAGGTGTCGGCCACCAGCGTCCAGCCGAGCGAGCCGAAGCCCTTGCCGAAAAAGGCCAGGGCCATCAGGCCGATCACTGCGCTATCACTCTCGACATGGATGCTCAGCACGATACAGCTGGCCAGCAGCATGCCGACGACGATGGGCAGCTTGCGCGCCAGGGTCAGGGAATAGCCGCGACGCAGCAGACCGTCCGACACCAGGCCGCCGAGCACACCGCCGACGAAGCCGCTGATCGCCGGCAGCGAGGCGGCAAAGCCGGCGGCGAGAATGCTCATGCCGCGCGCCTGCACCAGGTACACGGGAAACCAGGTGAGGAAGAAATAGGTAATGGCGTTGTTGCAGTACTGGCCCAGGTACAGGCCGATCAGCGTGCGTTGGGTCAGCAGCAACTTGAGGGTGCGCCACTGCGAGCCCGCCGCAGCGGCAGGCCGTGGGGCCAGGTCGATCAGACCGCCGCCGTCTTCGATATGGGCGAACTCGGCAGCGCCCAGACGTGGATGCTCACGCGGGCTGTGCATCAGCTTGAGCCACACGCCACAGAGCAGCAGACCCAGGCCGCCCAGCACGTAAAACACATACTGCCAGCCCATGTCCTGCACCACCCAACCCATCAGCGGGGCAAATACCGCAGTGGCGGCATACTGCGCCGACGTGGACATGGCGGTGGCGGTGGCCCGCTCGCGGGTCGGGAACCAGGCGGCGATGATCCGTGCATTGCCCGGAAAGCACGGCGCGCCGGCAAAGCCTACCGCCAGGCGCAGCACAAACAGGCTGACGATTGACCAGGCCAGCGGCAGCATGCCGACAAGGCCCTGCAACAGGGTAAACAGCGACCAGCAGAACAGCGTGATGAGATAGACGCGCTTGGCACCGAAGCGATCGAACAGCCAGCCACCGGGAATCTGCCCGATGACATAGGCCCAGCCGAACGCCGAAAAGATATAGCCGAGCATCACCGCATCGATGCCCAGATCCGCCTGCAGCGCGGCACCGGCAATCGACAGGCTGGAGCGGTCGGCAAAGGTGACCGTGGTGACGAGGAACAGCATCAGCAGGATGGAGTAACGCACCCGGCCTGGTTTGACTGCTTGCATCTGGCCAACTCATCGAGAGGTTCGCGTGAAACGGGCCCGGTGTCGTCAGACACCGAGCCGTCGGACCGCCGGTTCAACGCACCAGGCAAGGGCGTTTGTTGTCGAACTGCCAGCCGGAGATCAGGTACTGCATGGCCACGGCATCGTTGCGCGCGCCCAGGCCCATGCCCTGGTACAGCTCGTGGGCCTTGGCCAGGGCATCCCAATCCAGCTCGACGCCCAGACCCGGAGTTTTGGGCACCTGCACCAGGCCGCCTTCGATCTGCAGCGGGTTGCGGGTCAGGTGCTGGCCGTCCTGCCAGATCCAGTGGGTGTCGATGGCGGTGACCTTGCCCGGCGCGGCGGCCGCGACATGGGTGAACATCGCCAGGGAAATGTCGAAGTGGTTGTTGGAGTGCGAGCCCCAGGTCAGGCCCCATTCGTTGCACATCTGCGCCACCCGCACCGAACCCTGCATGGTCCAGAAATGCGGGTCGGCCAGCGGAATATCCACCGACTGCAACTGGATGCAGTGACCCATCTGCCGCCAGTCGGTGGCGATCATATTGGTCGCGGTCGGCAGGCCGGTGGCGCGGCGGAACTCGGCCATCACCTCGCGGCCGGAGTAACCGTTTTCCGCACCGCAGGGGTCTTCGGCATAGGCCAGCACACCGTGCAGGTCGCGGCACAGCTCGATGGCCTCGGCCAGGGACCAGCCGCCGTTCGGGTCGAGGGTCACCCGCGCCTGGGGGAAGCGTTCGGCCAGGGCGCGGATTGCCTCGACTTCCTCGCCGCCGCGCAGCACGCCGCCCTTGAGTTTGAAATCGTTGAAGCCATAGCGCGCATGGGCCGCTTCGGCCTGACGGACGATGGTCTCGGGGCTCAGCGCCTCCTGGTTGCGCACGCGGAACCAGGCGTCGTCGGCATCCGCTTCGTTGCGGTAGCCGAGGTCGGTCTTCTCGCGGTCGCCGATATAGAACAGGTAACCGAGCATCTCCACCGCATCGCGCTGCTGGCCTTCGCCGAGCAGGGCCGCCACCGGCACGCCGAGGTGCTGGCCGAGCAGGTCGAGCAGCGCCGCCTCCAGGGCGGTGACCGCGTGGATGGTGATGCGCAGGTCGAAGGTCTGCAGGCCGCGACCGCCGACATCGCGATCGGCGAAAGCCTGCCGTACCTTATTGAGGATGCCGTTGTAGTTGCCGATGGACTGCCCCACCAGCAAGGGCCGGGCGTCTTCCAGGGTCTGGCGGATGGCCTCGCCACCGGGAACCTCGCCGACGCCGATGCGCCCGGCGTTGTCCTTGAGGATCAGGATATTGCGAGTAAAGAATGGGCCGTGGGCGCCACTCAGATTGAGCAGCATGCTGTCGTGGCCGGCAACCGGCACGACCTGTAGCTCGGTGATCAGCGGGGCGCCGGCGAAGGCGCCTTGCCTGGATTCTGTGTTCATAGCTCTTGCCCTGTTGTTGTTATCCGGGGTCTGAACCTTGGTAGGAGCGTGCTCAAGCGCTCGAAAAGCTTCGCGGGCATGGCCCGCTCCTACAGGTGCACTCAACCGACGTACGTGGTCTTCACCGTGGTGTAGAACTCCTGGGCGTACTTGCCCTGCTCGCGGCTGCCATAGGACGAACCTTTGCGGCCGCCGAACGGCACGTGGTAATCCACCCCGGCAGTCGGCAGATTGACCATGACCATACCGGCCTGGGCATGACGCTTGAAGTGGTTGGCGTGCTTCAACGAGGTGGTGCAGATACCAGCGGACAGACCGAACTCGGTGTCGTTGGCCATGGCCAGCGCTTCGTCGTAATCGGCCACGCGGATGATATTGGCCACCGGACCGAAAATCTCTTCGCGGCTGATGCGCATGCCCGCCGTGCAGTCGGCAAACAGGGTCGGGGCCAGGTAGTAGCCGTCCTGTTCGCAGCTGACGCGCTCGCCGCCGCAGACCAGGCGCGCACCTTCCTGCTTGCCGATCTCGATATAACGCAGGTCCTGCTCCAGCTGAGCCTGGGACACCACGGGGCCGATATCGGTGCCCTTCTCCAGGGCATTGCCGACGGTGATCGACTGCATCCGCTCGGCCATGGCCGCGACGAACCGGTCGTAGATGCCGGCGGTGACGATCAGCCGGCTGGAGGCGGTGCAACGCTGACCGGTGGAGTAGAAGGCGCTCTGCACCGACAGCTCCACGGCGGTTTTCAGGTCGGCATCGTCGAGGATAATCTGCGGGTTCTTGCCGCCCATCTCCAGCTGCACCTTGGCACCGCGCGCCACGCAACTGGCGGCGATGCTGCGGCCGACACCGACCGAGCCGGTAAAGCTGACGCCATCGACCTGCGGGTGCTGGACGATGGTTTCACCGACCACCCGGCCGCTGCCCATCACCAGGTTGAACACCCCGGCGGGGAAACCGGCGCGGGAGATGATTTCGGCGATGGCCCAGGCGCAACCCGGCACCAGATCGGCCGGTTTCAACACCACGCAGTTGCCGTAGGCCAGGGCCGGGGCGACCTTCCAGGCCGGGATTGCGATGGGGAAGTTCCACGGGGTGATCAGGCCGATCACGCCCAGCGGCTCGCGGGTGACTTCCACCGAGACGCCGGGGCGCACCGAGGCCAGCACTTCACCGGCCTGACGCAGGCATTCGCCGGCGTAGAACTTGAAGATATTGCCGGCGCGGGTCACCTCGCCGATGGCTTCGGCCAGGGTCTTGCCCTCTTCCCGGGCCAGCAGGGTGCCCAGCTCCTCGCGGCGGGCGAGGATTTCGCTGCCGACCTTGTCCAGCGCGTCGCTGCGCGCCTGGATGCCGGAAGTCGACCAGGCCGGAAAAGCGGCGCGGGCGGCGGCGATGGCCTGATCCACCTGGGCGGCGTCGGCCTGGGCGTATTCGCCGACCACATCGGCCAGGTCGGACGGGTTGATATTGCTCGAATAGCTGGCAGCGGCGAGCCATTGGCCGCCGATGTAGTTGTCGTAACGCTGTGGATTGGCCACGAATAGCCTCCTGTCTGTGCGCGGCGCGTGATCGCGCCGCTATCGGTCAAGCGGCGTTTATTGCGCGCCCTGGGCTTCGATCAGTGCGGCGAGCATCTCGTACTCTTCCGGCAGCAGATCGGTCAGCGGTGTACGCACAGGGCCGGCGTCATGGCCGACAATCCTGGCACCGGCCTTGATGATGCTGACGCCATAACCGGCGCAGCGGTTGCGGATGGCCAGGTACGGCAGGAAGAAGTCATCGATGATCTTGCCGACGCTGGCGTGATCGTCACCGGCCATGGCGTGGTAGAAATTCATCGCGGTCTTGGGGATAAAGTTGAATACCGCCGAGGAGTAGACCGGCACGCCCAGGGCTTTATAGGCAGCGGCGTAGACTTCGGCGGTCTGCAGGCCGCCCAAGTAGCTCAGGCGATCGCCCAGACGACGGCGGATGGACACCATCAGCTCGATATCGCCGATGCCGTCCTTGTAGCCGATCAGGTTCGGGCAGCGCTCGGCCACCTGCTCCAGCAGCGGTGCGGTCAGGCGGCAGACGCTGCGGTTATAGACCACCACGCCGATCTTCACCGACTTGCACACGGCTTCGACGTGCAGCGCAACGCCTTCCTGACTGGCTTCGGTCAGGTAGTGCGGCAGCAGCAGCAGGCCCTTGGCCCCCAGGCGCTCGGCTTCCTGAGCCATTTCGATGGCCTGACGGGTCGGCCCACCGACACCGGCGAGGATCGGCACGCTGCCGGCGCAGGTGTCGACGGCGGTCTTGATCACCGCCGAATACTCTTTGCCGGTCAGGGAGAAAAATTCACCGGTGCCGCCGGCGGCGAACAGCGCCGAAGCACCATAGGGGGCCAGCCATTCCAGGCGGCGCGCATAGGTATCGGCGCGGAAATCGCCGGCAGCATCGAAATCGGTCACGGGGAAAGACAGCAGACCGGAAGAGAGGATGGACTTCAGTTCTTGTGGATTCATTGTGCGAACACCCTGTAGAGCGAATGGTGGAGAGGAGCATCAGTCGAAACTGTAGAGATACGTTATCGTACAACACTAAGCAATGCCATACTTTTCCTTGACCGGTTATCACCTGACCTTCTGCCGCCATCCACGCCAGAAGATTAGGGCACGAACACGTGCACTCCTAGCCACCCAGGCACAAGCGCACCGCTATAAGGGTTTCAGCACCGACAAGACGGCCGCAGGGCACGGTGCTGCGGCCTGCTTTAGCCGCAATGCCGGCGGTCGCCCCCAACAATTTTCTGCAAAAGTCTCGTTGACAAGTCTGTCAGACGCTGCTGATAATCCGCCAAAGTCATACGACAACGTATGACATCTCTAAAAACAAAAAATCAGGCCCCGCCATGATTACGAACACCAAGGCTTGCATGCCTTCCCACTGTTTATCCGCCGCCATCACCGGTGGCCCGTACGCGCACTTGCGGCATCCGCTGCTGTCCCTGCGTATTGCTGAAACACAGCAACCTTCTGTCTTGCACGCTCGAGCAAAGGTACGGGCCTGTCATCCTGCCGCCCCGGCACACTCACGGCGACCTGCAAACGCGCAGACCGTCTACCGCTCCTGCGTCAGCCCCCTGAGCGCAATCAGCTCTGCAACTCGACGCCATAGCGCCCAGTCACAGGAGCATCATGGCAATGATTGAGCGAGGGCTTACGACAACCCCGGTTGTGCTGGACATGCAGGTCATCCCGGTCGCCGGCCACGACAGCATGCTGCTCAACCTGTGCGGCGCCCATGCGCCCTACTTCACCCGCAACCTGGTCATCCTCAAGGACAGCGCCGGACGCACCGGCTGCGGCGAAGTGCCGGGCGGCGAAGGCATCCGCCAGGCCCTGGAGCGCTGCCGCGACCTGGTTATCGGCCAGCCGGTCGGCCGCTACAACCGCGTGCTCAACCGCCTGCGCCAGGCCATTGCCGGGCCGGCCAAGGGGCCGCAGACCAGCCAGCACCAGGTCACCTCGGAAGCCGAGGCGCGGGTGCTCAAGCAGCCGCACGAGATCAACCTGCGCCTGGACAATGTGATCACCGCGGTGGAAGCCGCTCTGCTCGACCTGCTCGGCCAGCACCTCGAAGTGCCGGTGGCCGAGCTGCTCGGCAGCGGCCAGCAGCGCGAGCGCGTGCCGATGCTCGCCTACCTCTTCTATATAGGCGAGCGTCAACGCACCGACCTGCCCTACCTGGCCGGCCAGGGCTCGGCCGACGACTGGTACCACCTGCGCCACCAGGCCGCGCTGACGCCCGCCGCCATCGCCCGCCTGGCCGAGGCGGCGCACGCGCGCTACGGCTTCGCCGACTTCAAACTGAAAGGCGGGGTGATGCGCGGCGAAGAGGAGATGGATGCGATCCGCGCGATCAAGGCCAGCTTCCCCGACGCCCGCGTCACCCTCGACCCCAACGGCGCCTGGTCGCTCGACCAGGCCATCGCCCTGTGCCAGGGCCAGAGCCAGGTACTGGCCTACGCCGAAGATCCTTGTGGCCCGGAGCACGGCTATTCCGGTCGCGAGATCATGGCCGAGTTCAAGCGCGCCACCGGCATCCCCACCGCCACCAACATGGTCGCCACCGACTGGCGGCAGATGGGCCACTCGCTGCGCCTGGAGGCGGTGGACATCCCGCTGGCCGACCCGCACTTCTGGACCATGCAGGGCGCCGTGCGCCTCGGTCAGGTGTGCGAGGAATTCGGCCTGACCTGGGGCTCGCATTCGAACAACCACTTCGACATTTCCCTGGCCATGTTCACCCACGCCGCGGCCGCCGTGCCGGGGCGCATCACCGCCATCGACACCCACTGGATCTGGCAGGAAGGCAAGGAACGCCTGACCCGCGAGCCGCTGCAGATCGTCGGCGGCCAGGTCGAGGTGCCGGACAAACCCGGCCTCGGCATCGAGCCCGACATGCCGCGAATCATGGCCGCCCACGAGCTGTACAAGAAGGTGGCCGGCGGCGCGCGCGACGACGCCATGGCCATGCAATACCTGATTCCAGGCTGGCAGTACCACCCGAAACGCCCCAGCCTCGACCGCGACAACTGAAGCACCCAGCCCTCAACCCCGGAGAACTCCAATGAAAAAAACAATCCGCGCCTCCCTGCTCTCTGCCCTGGTCGGCATGGGCGCCCTCAGCGCCCTGTCGGCCGCCGTCGCCGCCGACGTCAACTGGCCGACCCGCCCGGTACAGGTGGTGGTGATCGCCAACCCCGGTGGCGACACCGACTTCAACGCGCGCATGATGGCCAAGTACTTCAACCAGATCACAGGCAAGAACATGGTGGTCACCAACGTCGCCGGCGGCGGCGGCACCCTGGCCGCCGAGCAGGTCAAAGGCGCCGCGCCGGATGGCAACACCATCCTCTTCACCCACACCGGCCAGTTGATCGTCAACGAGGTGGCCGGCCTGTCCGAGGACAGCTTCGAGGCCTTCGACATTGCCTGCATCGCCGGCGTGGACAAGGGCGCCATCTTCGTCGCCAGCCAGGACGCCGGGATCAAGACCCTGCAGGAGCTGATCGACAAGGCCAAGGCCAACCCCAACAGCGTCAGCTACGGCACCGAGATGGGCAGCTTCTCGCATATCCAGGGGCTGATGTTCGAACAGCTGGCCGGGGTGAAACTGAAGATGGTCGACGCCGGTACCGTGTCGGAGAAGGTCGTCGCCCTGCTGGGCGGTCGTATCGGTCTGGGCGCGATCAGCTACGGTTCGGTGCAGGACTACGTCACCGGCGGCCAGATGTTCGCCCTCGGTCAGCCCAACAGCGAGCGCAACGCACTGCTCGGCGACGTACCGACATTCAAGGAGCAGGGCGTCGACTTCACCATCGACAAACCCTATGTGGTCGCATTCCCGAAAGGCACCGATCCGGCCATCGTGGCCAAGATGGCCGGCATCATGCAGCAGATCACCGAGATGCCCGAGTACGCCGAGGAGCTGAAGAAGTCCTTCAAGCAGCCGGTGGCCTACCATGGCACCGAAGAAGCCATTGCCGTACTGAGCAAGACCCGCGACGATTTCATGCAGTACAAGGATGCTCTGCGCAACAAGTAAGGTTCTGTGACGCCGGCCGGCTTGACTGCTGGCCGGTGCCCGGCCCCATCCCCTGAGGTTCCCCGATGGCTACCACCAAGAAAAAGGAGCTGCTGATCGGCATCGCCATGCTCGGCGCCGGTCTCGGCTACCTGTTAATGACCATCCAGTTACCGCGTCACGACGGCATCGACGCGGCCTTCGTGCCCAGCCTGCTGTCGGCCATGCTCTGCCTGCTCGGCGTGCTGCAACTGCTGAGCGTGCGCAACCGTACTCAAGCCGTGACGGAGTACCACCCCGATGGCGAAGCCGAGCTGACGGGCGGCAGCGATATCAAGACGGTGGTCAAGACCCTGGCGTTGATCGTCGGCTATATCGCCCTGCTCAACCCGATCGGGTTTCCGATCATGACCGCGATCTACCTGTACCTGCAGTTCATCGTGCTGACCCCGCTCGATCATCGGGTCAACCACCTCGTCTATGCCCTGATCGCCGTAGTCACGTCGGCCATCACCTATCTACTGTTCCGCGAGGCCTTCGATCTGATGCTGCCTTCCGGGCTGCTGCCGTTCTAAGGAGGATCGACCATGCTCGAATTATTGCAGCAAGGCTTCGGTGCCATCTTCTCGCTCCATATCATGCTGCTGATGGTGATCGGCGTCGCCGTCGGCATCGTCTTCGGCGCCGTACCCGGCCTGTCGGCGACCATGGCGGTGGCCCTGTGCCTGCCGCTGACCTTCACCATGGGCCCGCAGGCCGGCCTGTCGCTGCTGGTGGCGCTGTTCATCGGGGCCACCTCGGGCGGGCTGATCTCGGCGATCCTGCTGAAGATCCCCGGCACGCCCTCCTCCATCGCCACGGTCTTCGACGGCGGCCCGCTGATGGAGCAGGGCCATGGGGTCAAGGCCCTCGGCGTCGGCATCGTGTTCTCCTTCCTCGGCACCATCTTCAGCATCGTGGCCCTGATGTTTATCGCCCCGCAGCTGGCCAAGGTCGCCCTGCGTTTCGGCCCCCATGAGTACTTCGCCATCGCGGTGTTCTCCCTGACCCTGATCGCCACCCTGTCTGCCGGTTCCATGGTCAAGGGCCTGTTCGCCGGCGCCCTGGGCTTTGCCGTATCCACCGTGGGCATCGCCCCGGTGGAGGCGATCCGCCGCTTCACCTTCGACGTCGCCGAGCTCAACGGCGGCTTCGCCATGCTCACCGTGATGATCGGCATGTTCGCCGTTGCCGAGATCATCAAGGTAGCCGAGAGCGGCCGCCACGCCCACCAAGGCAAGGCCAAGTCGGTGAGCATGAAGAACATCAAGGGCTTCGGTTTCTCGCTCAGGGAGTTCCGCGAGCAGCTGCCCAACGCCGGGCGTTCCGGCCTGATCGGTCTGGGTATCGGCATCCTCCCGGGCATCGGCGCAGGTACCTCCAACCTGGTCGCCTACATCATCTCGAAGAAGCGCGCGAAGAATCCGGAGACCTACGGCAAGGGCAATATCGGCGGCATCGTCGCCAGCGAGACGGCCAACAACGCCGGCATCGGCGGCGCCATGCTGCCGCTGATGACCCTGGGCATTCCCGGCGACACCGTCACCGCGATCCTGCTCGGCGGCTTCCTGATCCACGGCATCCAGCCCGGCCCGCTGCTGTTCATCAGCCAGGGACCGCTGGTGTACACCATCTTCGCTGCGCTGATCGTGGCCACCGTGCTGATGCTGTTTATGGAGTTCTACGGCCTGCGCATATTCATCAAGCTGCTCGACGTGCCCAAGCACATCCTCCTGCCGATCATCCTGGTGCTCTGCGTGGTCGGTGCCTTCGGCCTGTCCAGCCGCCTGTTCGACGTCTGGTCGATCCTGATGTTCGGCCTGCTCGGTTACGTCTTCGTCAAAGCGGGCATGCCCGCGGCGCCCTTTATCATCGGCTTCATCCTAGGGCCGATGGCGGAAACCAACCTGCGCCGCGGCCTGATGCTGTCGGACGGCAACTTCATCGCCTTCCTCGGCAACCCCATCGCCGCCACCTTCCTCGGCCTGGCCCTGGCCTTCGTGCTGTGGCAGGTGTACAGCGCCCTGCGGCCGAAGAGGAGCGCGATCAACGAAATCCTGCGTACCTGACCGCTCGCCCCTCCTCCCCCCTCTCCCTCCGGAAGAGGGCTGGGGTGAGGGTCTCCCTCCTGCCCCTCCCCGCAAAACCCTACGCCATGCGCCGGACAGACCACAGCGGTGGACCAGCCTTCGGCATGTCCCCCCTACAACCTGGCTAACGCCTGGCTCGTAGGGTCGCCGTGGGCACCAGCCATTGGCACCGGCGTTGATGCGCACAGCGGTTCGCCGCCCCGCCATTCCTACAGATCGATGGACAGGCTGCTGGACATGCTTTTTGTAGGAGCGGATTTATCCGCGAATACGATGGTTGAGGCTGCGATTGTTCGCCGCCTGGCCGCTCATCCCCGGGTGCGCCGCGCGCACCAGCCATCGGCCGCCAGAACGGGTGCGCACGACCTAGGCGGCCCCGCGTCACCCTACCAACTCCTGCGGCGTGGCTTGCTTCCTCCCTAAGGGTTGCGACCTCCTAGGCGCGCTGGCCGACCTCGGCCTGCTGCACCGTCCAGCCGGCCACCCGCTCGCTCAGGCTGAGGCCCAAGCCGGGGCGATTCGGTACCAGCATGCGCCCGTCGCGAATCTCCAGGCGCTCCTCGAACAGCGGTTCAAGCCATTCGAAATGCTCGACCCAGGGCTCGCGCGTGTGGGTGGCCGCCAGATGCACATGCAGCTCCATGGCGAAGTGCGGCGCCAGAGTCATGCCGGCCTGTTCGGCAAGCGTCTGGATACGCAGATAAGGCGTGATGCCGCCGACCCGCGGCGCATCCGGCATGAGGAAATCGGCGGCACCCTGGCGAATGAATTCCCAGTGCTCGGCGACGCTGGTAAGCATCTCGCCGGTGGCGATCGGCGTGTCGAACTGGCGCACCAGCTCGGCGTGGCCCTCGGCGTCGTAACAGTCCAGCGGCTCCTCGATCCAGATCAGGTCGAAGGGTTCCAGCCGCCGGCACATGCGCCGCGCGGTGGGCCGATCCCACTGCTGGTTGGCATCGACCATCAGCGGAAAGGCATCGCCCAGATGCTTACGCACCGAACTGACCCGATGCAGATCCAGCGCCCAGTCCGGCTGGCCGACCTTGAGTTTGATGCCGCCGATGCCCTTCTCGCGGGAGCTCTCGGTGTTCTTCAGCAACTGATCGAGCGGCGTGTGCAAGAAGCCGCCGGAGGTGTTGTAGCAACGCACCGAATCGCGCTGGGCGCCGAGCAGACGTGCCAGCGACAGGCCGGCGCGGCGCGCCTTGAGGTCCCACAGGGCGACGTCGAAGGCGCCAATGGCCTGGGTCGCCAGGCCGCTGCGCCCCACCGAGGCGCCGGCCCAGCACAGTTTGTCCCATAGCTTGGCGATATCGCTGGGGTTCTCGCCGATCAGGTTGGGCGCCACCTCCAGGGCATGGGCGAACTGCCCGGCGCCGCCGGCGCGCTTGGAATAGCTGAACCCCAGGCCCTGGTGGCCGTCGCGGGTTTCGATCTCGGTGATCAGGATGGCGATCTCGGTCATCGGCTTCTGCCGGCCGGTGAGCACCTTGGCATCGCTGATCGGATTGGCCAGCGGCAATGCCACCGAACGCAGGCGCAGCCAGGCGATGCGGTCGTCGTCGGCACGGGTGATAGCGGGTTGGTCATTCATGGAACCTCCTCGGGATGGACAGCCGACGGCCCGCAAGGCCAAGCCCTGATCACGCAACCAGGCTCGGCCAAAGGCCGCCGGAAAAGGGACAGCCCGAGTCAGGCTACGATGATTGCGCAATCATTCAAGCACTGGAACTTTTCCCTTTTTTGACGCGAGCCGGAGCCGAAATGGGAAAAACCCCTAGAAACTCAGGCGCTGCCCCGCTCGATCAACTCGAAGCCCACATCCAGACACAGCGGCTTGCGTGCCAGCGCCGGTTCGGCGATGCGCGCCAGCAGTGCTTCGGCGATGGCGCGGCCGATGCGTGGACCGTCGATCCTTACGGTAGACAGCGGCGGATGGGTATGTGCCGCGCAGGACAGGTCGCCGAAGCCGATCACCGCCAGGTCCTGCGGAACCCGCAGGCCGCGACTGGCGGCCTCGGCCAGCACGCCCTGGGCGAGGGTGTCGGAGCTGCACACCACCACCTCGCCGGCGCGGCCCGCCTGCAAGAGTCGGCCGAGACCTTCGCGCCCTACTGCCAGGGTCGCCGGAGCTGGCAGGATCTGCGCTGCCAGTGGCTCGACACCCTGCTGTGCCAGGGTCTGGGCCAGGCTACGGTAACGCCGTAGCCCACGCGGGTCGTCGAGGCTGAGCACCGACACACGCCTATAGCCCTTACCCAATAGATAGTGCGCCAGCGCCTGGCCAACCGCCTCATGGGAGAAGCCCACCAGCATATCCAGCGGCTTCGGGCACAGATCCCAGGCCTCCACCAGCGGAATGCCCACCCGCGCCAGGCGTTGGCGGCTGGCCTGGGTGTGCTCGGTGCCGGTCAGCACAATGCCATCCGGCCGCCGCCCCAGCACCGCCTCGAGCAACACCTCCTCCTGCTGCGGGTCGTAGCCGGTCAGCCCCAGCAGGGTCTGATAGCCGGCTGCAGCCAGGCGGTCGGTGAGCGCCTGCACGGTATCGGCGAAGATCGAGTTGGCGATGGTCGGCAGAAAGATCGCCACCAGGCGGCTGCGGCTGGAGGCCAGGGCACCGGCGGCGAGGTTGGGCACGTAACCGGTGGCGCGTACCGCCTCCAGCACCCGCTTGCGCGTGGCGGCGCTGACCACCTCGGGGCGGCCCAGGGCGCGGGATACGGTGATGGGGGAAACGCCAGCCACCCTGGCCACGTCGATCAGGGTCGGCGCGGCAGCGGCGCGCAAGTCGGGAGATTTTCTGCTCATGCCATGCCCCTCGGAAGTCCACGCACTTTAGCCAGCGCCTCCGCTCGACTCATGCGAGATACGTTATCATACAACTTTAGTCGATAGTGGCGGACCGCACATTTGCCGGACAACCGACCTGAGCCTGGCAAGAGCCGCTCAGGCGCTTGCCAAACCGCCCTGAGAATGGCGTTATAGAGGCCTTATGCCAGAATAAAACCACACATTTCCAGGGGTTTAGCGCCTGACAAATCCTGCCATCGAACAGACGAATAATCACAACTTCCCCTCTTGCATGTTGACATCTGCCCACTGGCCTAATGATAATCGATGCAAGTCATACGACAACAGATGACATACCAATAACAACAAAGCAGAGCCCTGCCATGACCCCAACAGCCAACACCCCAGCTCCCTTCAATCGCCTGCTGCTCACCGGTGCCGCTGGCGGTCTGGGCAAGGTGCTGCGGGAACGCCTGCGGCCTTACACCACCATCCTGCGGGTGTCCGATATCGCCGAGATGGCTCCCGCCACCGGCGCACATGAAGAAGTCCGGGTCTGCGACCTGGCCGACAAGACCGCGGTGCATCAACTGGTCGAGGGCGTAGACGCGATCCTGCACTTCGGCGGTGTGTCGGTCGAGCGCTCGTTCGAGGAAATCCTCGGGGCCAATATCTGCGGCGTGTTCCATATCTATGAGGCGGCGCGTCGGCATGGCGTCAAGCGGGTGATCTTCGCCAGTTCCAACCATGTGATCGGCTTCTACAAGCAGAACGAATTCATCGACGCCAACGCGCCGCGCCGGCCGGACAGCTACTACGGCCTGTCCAAGGCCTATGGCGAAGACATGGCCAGCTTCTACTTCGATCGCTACGGCATCGAGACCGTGAGCATCCGCATCGGCTCCTCCTTCCCCGAGCCGCACAACCGCCGCATGCTCAGCACCTGGTTGAGCTACAGCGACCTGACCCAGCTGATCGAACGCGCCCTGTACGTCCCGAACGTCGGCCACACCGTGGTCTACGGCATGTCCGATAACCGCAACGTCTGGTGGGACAACCACCTCGCCACGCACCTGGGCTACCAGCCCAAGGACAGCTCCGAGCAGTTCCGCAGCCAGGTCGAAGACCAGCCCATGCCCGCCGCCGACGATCCGGCCATGCTCTACCAGGGCGGTGCCTTCGTCGCCGCCGGCCCATTCGGCGACGCCTGAAGCGCCCATCCGCTGCAGAACCACCATGGGAAACCAGCCGCCATGCACGCCGAACTGATTGTCGACGCACGCAATGCCACCGGCGAAAGCCCGGTGTGGAGCGCCGAGGAACAGGCCCTGTACTGGGTCGATATCCCGGCCGGCCAGCTGTACCGCTGGAGCTCAGCGGACAATCGCACCCAGCACTGGACTGCCCCTGAAATGCTCGCCTGCATTGCCCGCTGCAACGATGGCGGCTGGATCGCGGGCATGCAGAGCGGCCTGTTTCACCTGCAGCTCGGCGCCGACGGCAGCCTGCGCAGCCGACCACTCAGCGCCGTGGCGCACGCCCGGCCGGGTATGCGCTTCAACGATGGCCGCTGCGACCGCCAGGGCCGCTTCTGGGCCGGCAGCATGCTGCTCGACATGAGCGCCGCCGCGTCAGTCGGTGCCCTGTACCGCTACAGCGCCGGGCAACGCGAGCCACTCGCCGGACAAATCAGCGACCTTATCGTGCCCAACGGCCTGGCCTTCAGCCCGGACGGCCGGACCATGTACCTGTCCGACTCGCACCCTTCGGTACAGGCCATCTGGGCCTTCGATTACGACATCGACAGCGGCACACCGCATAACCGCCGGCTGCTCGTCGACATGCGCCAGCACCCTGGCCGCCCCGATGGCGCGGCGGTGGACAGCGAAGGGGGTTACTGGATCTGTGGCAACGACGCCGGGCTGATCCACCGCTTCAGCCCGGACGGCCGTCTGGATCGCTCCCTCGCCGTACCGGTGCAGAAGCCGAGCATGTGCGCCTTCGGTGGCCGCGACCTGGACACCCTGTTCGTCACCTCGATACGCCCGGCCGGCGACCTCGACGACCAGCCATTGGCCGGCGGCGTGTTCGCCCTGCAACCCGGCGTCAAGGGTCTGGAGGAAACCTTCTTCAACAACTGAGCGGCGACTCGCGATCGGTCGCGCGCTCGGTTTTCGCAACCCTGCATATCCAACAACAACAAGACTGGAGCTTCACCATGAACTTCAAACGCAAGTTGCTTATCGCCGCCCTGCCCCTGGCCTTCTGCCTGTCCGGCCTGGCCCAGGCCGGGATGACCCTGAAAATCGCAGAGATCCACCCCGCCGGCTACCCGACCGTGGTCGCCCAGGAAAACATGGGCAAGAAAATCGAGGCCGCCAGCAACGGCGAACTCAAGTTCACCATGTTCGCCGGTGGCGTGCTCGGCTCCGAGAAGGAGGTGGTCGAGCAGGTGCAGATCGGAGCCGTGCAGATGACCCGGGTCAGCCTCGGCACGGTCGGCCCGGTGGTGCCGGACGTCAATGTGTTCAACATGCCGTTCATCTTCCGCGACACCGCGCACATGCGTGCAATCATCGATGGCGAGATTGGCCAGGAAATCCTCGACAAGATCACCGACTCGGAATTCAACATGGTCGGCCTGGCCTGGATGGATGGCGGCGTGCGCAACCTTTACACCAAGAAGCCGGTGCGCAAGATCGAAGACCTCAAGGGCATGAAGATCCGCGTGATGGGCAACCCGCTGTTTATCGACACCCTCAACGCCATGGGGGCCAACGGCATCGCCATGGGTACCGGCGAAATCTTCAGCGCCCTGCAGACCGGCGTAGTCGATGGTGCGGAAAACAACCCGCCGACCATGCTCGAGCACAACCACTATAAGTCCGCCAAGTACTACAGCCTGACCGGCCACCTGATCCTGCCGGAACCGCTGATGATGTCCAAGACCACCTGGAACAAGCTCACCCCGGAGCAACAGGGGCTGGTGAAGAAGTACGCCAAGGAAGCGCAACTGGAAGAGCGCCAGCTGTGGGATGAGAAATCCGCCAGCAGCGAAGCCAAGCTCAAGGAAGCCGGTGTGGAATTCATCGAGATCGACAAGAAGCCGTTCTACGACGCCACCGCCCCGGTCCGTGAAAAGTACGGCGCGCCCTACGCCGCCCTGATCAAGCGTATCGAAGCGGTCCAGTAATCCGGTCTCTCTGAAGAACGTCGCGGCGACGGGCGCTTGTCCGGCGCCGCGGGCGTGGTGAAGTCTCATGAAAAACACACTGCTGCGCGTCAACGACGCGATCTACCTGACCTGCATCTGGGTCGCCGGTCTGGCCATCACGGTCATGGCCCTGATCATTCCCTGGGGCATCTTCGCTCGCTACGTGCTGGGCAGCGGGGCCGGCTGGCCGGAGCCGGTGTCCATCATGCTGATGGTGCTGTTCACCTTCATCGGAGCCGCGGCCAGCTATCGCGCCGGCGCGCACATGGCGGTGACCACCTTCACCGACCGCCTGCCAGACCACTGGCAACCCACTATCAGCGTGCTGGTCCAGCTACTCATGGCGGTCATCTGCCTGTTCATGACCATCTGGGGCATCAAGCTGTGCATCGCCACCTGGAACCAGTTCATGAGCACCTTGCCGACCCTGCGTGTTGGCGTGACCTACGCGCCCATTCCGATCGGCGGTTTCCTCAGCCTGATCTTCATCCTCGAACGCCTGTTTTTCGGCGACCAGAGCCATAGACGGGCGGTGAACTTCGAGCTGCTCGAAGACAGCAAGGAGGCCGTGTAAATGGACGCATTACTGCTCCTCGGCAGCTTTATCCTGCTGATCCTGATCCGTGTGCCGGTGGCCTATTCCCTGGGCCTGTCGGCGCTAATCGGGGCCTGGTACATCGACATCCCCTTCCACGCCGTGATGATCCAGATCGCCGGCGGGGTGAACAAGTTTTCCCTGCTGGCCATCCCGTTCTTCGTCCTGGCCGGCGCGATCATGGCCGAAGGCGGCATGTCCCGCCGCCTGGTGGCCTTCGCCGGGGTACTGGTGGGCTTCGTGCGCGGCGGCCTGTCGCTGGTCAATATCATGGCCTCGACCTTCTTCGGCGCCATTTCCGGCTCCTCCCTGGCCGATACCGCCTCGGTCGGCTCGGTACTGATCCCGGAAATGGAAAGGAGGGGCTACCCGCGCGAGTTCTCCACCGCGGTCACCGTCAGCGGCTCGGTGCAGGCGCTGCTGACCCCGCCCAGCCACAACTCGGTGCTCTACTCGCTGGCCGCGGGCGGCACCGTGTCGATCGCCTCGTTGTTTATTGCCGGCATCATGCCCGGGCTGCTGATGAGCGCCTGCCTGATGGGCCTGTGCCTGATCTTCGCCAGAAAGCGCAACTACCCCAAGGGCGAAGTGATTCCGCTGCGCCAGGCGCTGAAGATCTGCGCTGACGCGATCTGGGGCCTGATGACCATGGTGATCATCCTCGGCGGCATCCTCTCGGGCATCTTCACCGCCACCGAGTCGGCGGCCATCGCGGTGCTCTGGGCCTTCTTCGTCACCATGTTCATCTACCGCGACTACCAGTGGAGTGAACTGCCCAAGCTGCTGCACCGCACCGTGCGCACCCTGTCGATCGTGATGATCCTGATCGCCTTCGCCGCCAGCTTCGGCTACATCATGACCCTGATGCAGATTCCCTCGAAGATCACCACGCTGTTCCTGACCCTGTCGGATAACCGCTACGTGATCCTCATGTGCATCAACTTCATGCTGCTGGGCCTGGGCACCCTGATGGACATGGCCCCGCTGATCCTGATCATGACGCCGATCCTGCTGCCGGTAGTCACCTCGATCGGTGTCGACCCGGTACACTTCGGCATGATCATGCTGGTCAACCTGGGCATCGGCCTGATCACCCCGCCGGTGGGTGCGGTGCTGTTCGTCGGCGCGGCCATCGGCAAGGTCAGCATCGAAAGCACCATCAAGGCGCTGCTGCCCTTCTATGCCGCGCTGTTCATGGTGCTGATCGCCGTGACCTATATTCCGGCCATCTCGTTGTGGCTGCCGAGCGTGGTGCTCGAGTAGCCTGGCGGCCTCGACCGTCCGTAGCGAGGGCAAGTCCGGCTATTCCACAGTAGGACAGCCCGACAGGCTGGCAGGCCGCGGCAATGTGTCACGTTCCCCTGGAGCCGCCGACCTGGCGGCTCCTTGCTTGTACAAGGACATAACCTCCGCCATGCCTGCCGCCATCCCCTTCCCCCGCCATATCGCCGCGCTGATCCTGGCCACCCTGGCCTGCTCCTTCGCTGGCAACCATATTGCCGCGCGGATCGCCTTCGACCATGACACCGGCCTGCTGCTGGCGATGCTCTGCCGTTCCGGGGTGACCCTGCTGGCGCTCGCCGCCCTGGTGCTATGGCGTGGCGAATCGCTGAGGATGCGCCGCCAAACCTGGGGCTGGCAGTTGATGCTGGGCCTGCTGATCGCGGTGCAGAGTTTCTGCATCTACTCGGCGGTGGCGCGGATTCCGGTGGCCCTGGCGCTGCTGGTGGTCAACCTGGCGCCCATTCTGCTGGCGCTGTTGACCTGGGCCCTGGGCGGACCGCGGCCGACCCGCCGCGCGGCCTGGCTGATGGGGCTGATCCTGCTGGGGCTGGTGTTCGTGCTCGACCTGCCGCAGCAGCTGTCCGGACCGGCCGCAATCGACCGGCGCTGGATCGAAGGGGTGCTGTTCGGCCTGACCGGGGCGGCGGCATTTGCCTGCGCCCTGTGGATCACCGGATACCGGCTCAGCGGCATGCCGGGCGCGGTGCGCAGCATGCTGACCATGCTGGTGGTGTTCGTCGCATCGGCCCTGACCGGGGCCGGCGGCCTGCTACCGGGCGGGATGAACCTGCCCAACGCCACTGCCGGCTGGATCGCCCTGGGTTGCCTGGTGCTGCTGTATGGCGTGGCGTTTTCCGCGCTGTTTATCCTGGTCACCCGCCTGGATATCGCGCGCAATGCCCCGGTGATGAATATCGAACCGGTGGCCGGCCTGCTGTTCGGCTGGCTGATTCTCGATCAACTGCTCAACGGCATGCAGATGTTCGGCGGCCTGCTGGTGGTCAGCGGCATCGTCCTGCTGGCTTACAAGCGCCGAACCTAGCAGAACCTACTTGAACCATCGGCCGCCATCAACCGTGCAGCGCCTGCGCCTCCGCCGCTTCATGGGCCTGACGCAGGCGTTCGCGGCTGTTGGTCAGGTGCAGGCGCATGGCCGCGCGGGCCGCATCGGAATCCTGGCGGGCGATGGCCTCGAAGATCTGCTCGTGCTCGCGGCTCAGGCGCGCCATGTAATGTTCCTGGTCATCCTGGGCGATCCGCGCCGAATTCAGGCGGGTGCGCGGGATGATGCTGGTGCCCAGGTGGCTCATGATGTCGGTGAAGTAGCGGTTGCCGGTGGCCTCGGCGATCAGCAGGTGGAACTGGAAGTCGGAAGCCACCGCATCGCCGGAGCGGGTGACGTTCTGGCTCAAGGCATCCAGGGCCTCACGCATGGCCGTCAGTTGCTCCGCACTGCGCCGTTGCGCGGCCAACCCCGCCGACTCGACCTCGAGACTGATGCGCAACTCGAGAATCGCCAACACATCGCGCAGGGTGACGATGGTCGCCGGGTCGATGCGAAAACCGCTGGGGCTTGGCGTGTCCAGCACGAAGGTGCCGATGCCATGCCGGGTTTCCACCAGGCCAGCCGCCTGCAAACGCGACAAGGCCTCGCGCACCACGGTGCGGCTGACGCCCTGCTCTTCCATGATCGCCGACTCGGTCGGCAACTTGTCGCCGCGCTTGATCACACCGTCGCGAATCCGCTGGGACAGCTCGGTCACCAATTCCTGGGCCAGGCTGCGATGCTTTCTGCGCACGCGCGGTGGGCTGTTCTGAGTGTCCATATCGGGGGCGTTCTCGGGTGACGACTAGGCTGCCATCATATCCCAGCAGTTGTACGATGACACCCCCGGTCACGCATCGGCCGTGTGCGACAACGACAACATGCGTTTTCAAGACCGCTATCGGCGAAGGTAGAACACCATGAAAGCGACACTCCTCAGCCTCGACGACGGCATCACCTGCCTGAGCCTGGCCCCCGAACTGGGCGGCAGCATCGCCAACTGGTCGGTCTCGGCCACTGGCCAGGCGCTGCTGCGCCCCAGCGACCAACAGGCACTCGACGCCGCCACGCCACGGCGGCTGGCCTGCTACCCGCTGGTGCCCTGGTCCAATCGCATCGCCGACGGCGGCTTTGCCAGTCCCGATGGCTGGTTCGCCCTGACCGCCAACAGCCCCAGCGATCCCTTGCCGATCCACGGCAGCGCCTGGCAACAGCCCTGGCAGGTGATCGCGCACAGCGCGACTGAGATCGTCCTGCAACTCGACAGCCGGCGACCCTTTGCCTATCGCGCGCTGCAGCGCTTTCGCCTGCACGACGGACGGCTCGACCTCGACCTGCAGGTCACCCACCTGGACGAACGCGCCGCCTGGCATGGCTTGGGCTGGCACCCCTACTTCCCGCGCACCCCGCACACCCGCCTGCGCGCCGCGGCAAAACAGGTCTGGCACTGCGACCCCCGCCGCTTGTCCACAGAACTCGCTCCCCTGCCAGCGGCCTGGAACTTCGAGCAGGCTCGCCACTTACCCGCGCAGCAGGTGGATAACGCCTTTGCCGGCTGGAACGGTGAATGCCAGATCATTCAGGAAGATGGCGGCTACCAACTCGACTGTTGCAGCGACAGCCGGTATTACTTGCTCTATTGTCCAACCGAGCAGAGTCCAACCGAGCAGAACTTCTTCTGTTTCGAACCGGTCACCCATCCGGTCAACGCCCATCACCTGCCTGGCCGGCCCGGCCTGCGCTTACTGCGCCACGGACAATCCGCCAGCCTGCACTTCGGCTTGCACTACCGAGCACTGAGCCGCAGTTGAACGCCGGCCTGCTGCACTATCGAACGCGGCATTGAACATAACGGTCTTGTTCACGGTCGAATCAAACTCATAGTGGCCAGCCGTCTAGCCAGGGCTGTTCAAGCCCCCACTAGACTTTTAATCGGCGTCGGCCATAATTGCATTCAACTGTATGCAATGGATATTCAGAGGGCTGCGGCTCGATCAAACCAAGCCGTTGTTTAAACAATGTCCCCTCTCAAGAAAATACATTGAGCGCTGTTCTAGAGTTGCATCAGCCATTGCCACAGCCAATAAATCGATGACCGTAGCAGTAAGGCCAATGCCTTACGTTGTCATCGCCCCCCCCTTCAACACCACGGGTAATCACGTGACGAAAGACGAACTGCGCGCCGAACTCGAGCGCCAGGCGCAGCGTTACATGGATGTACAAGGCGGAGAAATCATTACTTACGCCGCTCAACCGGATCCCGCGCGCAAGCCCTGGCGCAAGAAGGCCAACCTTCTTGACCAAGCATTTGAAAAAGAAATCGAGAAGATCGAGAAAGACCTGCAAGCCAAACCCGACGAGCACAGCGGCTGACCGAACCCTGCAGAACGGCCCTGCAGGCGTAATCGATAACCGCGGTGCATGGCCTTATCGCCCCTTGCCACCCAGCAACGAGCCCAGCAGACCGCGCACCAACTGCCGACCGAACTGGTTGGCGGCTTGGCGTACGGCGCTTTTCAGCACCTGACCGGCCAGGCCGCCCAGCATGTCGCCGATGCCGCCTGCGGGGCTCGCTGTGGTTTGCTGCCGCGCCGCCTCGACACCGGCTTGTGCGGCGCGGGCGCCGAGCAGTTCGTAGGCCGATTCGCGGTCGAGCGGTTTATCGTAGCGCCCGGCCAGCGGCGACTGACGAATCAACGCCGCGCGCTCGCTCTCGCTCAACGGGCCGATACGCGACTGTGGCGGCGCGATGGCCACGCGCCGAACCATGGCCGGTGTGCCCTTGTCTTCCAGGGTGCCGACCAGGGCCTCGCCGATGCCCAGTTCGGTCAGGGTTGCCAGGGTATCGAGCGAGGGATTGGGGCGGAAACCCTCGGCCACCGCGCGCAGGGATTTCTGCTCCCGACTGGTGAAGGCGCGCAGGCCGTGCTGAATGCGCAGGCCCAGCTGGGCCAGCACCGCATCGGGCAAGTCACTGGGCGATTGGGTGACGAAATAGACGCCGACGCCTTTCGAGCGGATCAACCGCACCACCTGCTGCAGGCGCTCCTGCAGGGCTTTCGGGGTGTCGGCGAACAGCAGGTGCGCCTCGTCGAAGAACAGCGCCAGCAGCGGCTTGTCGGCATCGCCGCGCTCCGGCAACTGCTCGAACAACTCGGCCAGCAGCCACAGCAGGAAGGTCGCGTAGACCTTCGGCGCCTCATGCACCAGGCGACTGGCGTCGAGCAGATGAATGCGCCCGCGGCCGTCGCGATCCGGTTGCAGCATGTCCTCCAGTTGCAGCGCCGGCTCGCCGAACAAGGCTTCGCCGCCCTGCTGCTCGAGGCTCGACAGGCGCCGTAACAGGGCCTGGGCAGAGGTGTTGGTGAACAGTGCGCTGTCCTCGCCGAGCACAGCCGGATTGCTCTTCAGGTAGGCCAGCAGGGCTTTCAGGTCTTTCAGGTCGAGCAACAGCAGCCCTTCACGATCCGCCACCT
The DNA here is from genome assembly GCF_041601375.1 of Pseudomonas sp. GTDB lineage: Bacteria > Pseudomonadota > Gammaproteobacteria > Pseudomonadales > Pseudomonadaceae > Aquipseudomonas. The sequence continues at coordinate 47,876 of NZ_JBFIIG010000007.1, forward strand.
TGAACGCCGCATAGAGAGCGGCCTGCTGGCTGTCGGTCAACTCCAGCAAGGCCCCGAGCAACAGCGGGCCCATCTCGCTGAGGGTGGTGCGCAGCGGATGACCGCTCTGGCCATGGATATCCCAGAGCGTGACCGGGTAGGCCGTCGGCCGGTGCGCGAGCCAGGGCATGCTGGCGATGCGCTCGGCCACCTTGCCCTGCGGCGCGCCGGCGGCGCCGAGCCCGCACAGGTCGCCCTTCACGTCCGCGGCGAACACCGCCACACCGGCATCGCTGAACTCTTCCACCAGGCGCTGCAGGGTCACCGTCTTGCCGGTGCCGGTCGCCCCGGCCACCAGGCCATGACGATTGGCCAGGCGCAACAGCTGGCCGACGGGTTGACCACCGAGGTCGGCGCCAAGAACCAACTGGTTTGCTGCAGGCATTTATATGTCCCCTGAGTTAAAGCTTTGCTTGCGCCATGCCGACATAATTGCTGACGCCGATTTACCGGCGCTGCCTGTGCCGTGCACCAGCCCAAGACTGGTTCCAGACCTTACCGGACGCAAGAAGCCATGAATAATAATTTGAAATTCAGTCACAAGATTCTCCTGGCCGCTTCGCTGGTGGTGATCGCCGCCTTCTCCCTGTTCACCCTGTACAACGACTACCTGCAACGCAACGCGATCCGTGCAAACCTGGAAAACTACCTGCAGGAAATGGGCGGCGTCACCGCCAGCAACATCCAGAACTGGCTGTCGGGACGCATCCTGCTGGTGGAAAGCGCCGCCCAGTCGATTGCCAGAAACAGCGACCCCGAGCAGGTCGTCAGCCTGCTGGAACAGAAAGCTCTGACCTCGACCTTCGCCTTCAGTTACCTGGGCAGCGCAGACGGCGCCTTCACCATGCGCCCGGACGAGAAGATGCCGGACGACTACGACCCGCGCGTGCGTCCCTGGTACAAGGACGCCATGGCTGCCGGCGCCACCACCCTCACCGAGCCCTACGTGGATGCGGCGACCGGCGAGCTGATCATCACCATCGCCACCCCGGCCAAACCTGCCGGCGTGGTGGGCGGCGACCTGAGCCTGAAGACCCTGGTCGACATCATCAATTCGCTGGACTTCGACGGCCTGGGTTACGCCTTTCTGGTCAGCGCCGACGGCAAGATCCTGGTGCACCCGGACAAGAGCCTGGTGATGAAAAGCCTCGCCGATGTCTTCCCCGGGAACACCCCACGCATTGGCGGCGAGCTCAGCGAGGCCGTCGCCAACGGTCAGACCCGCATCCTCACCTTCGCCCCGGTCCAGGGCCTGCCCTCGGTCAACTGGTACATCGGCCTGTCCATCGACAAGGCCAAGGCCTATGCGCCGCTCAGCGACTTCCGCGCCTCGGCCTTGGTCGCCACGCTGATCGCGGTGGTGCTGATCATCCTCCTGCTGAGCATGCTGATCGGCCTGCTGCTGCAACCGCTGACCGTGATGAGCAAAACCATGCAGGACATCGCCCAGGGCGACGGCGACCTGACCCAACGCCTGGCGATCCAGTCCAACGACGAGTTCGGCACCCTGGGCAAAGCCTTCAACCAGTTCGTCGAGCGGATTCACGGCTCGATCCGCGAAGTGTCCTCGGCCACCCAACTGGTCAACGAAGTGGCCAAGCTGGTGGTCAACGCCTCCAACTCCTCGATGATCAACTCCGACGAACAAGCCAGCCGCACCAACAGCGTGGCCGCCGCGATCAACCAACTGGGCGCCGCCGCCCAGGAAATCGCGCGCAATGCCGCGGACGCCTCGACCCAGGCCTCCGATGCCCGCGAACAGGCCGAAGATGGCCGCCAGGTGGTGGAGAAAACCATCCAGGCGATGAACGACCTGTCGGGCAAGATCCGCACCTCCTGCGGCCACATCGAAACGCTGAACGGCAAGACGGTGAACATCGGCCAGATTCTCGAGGTGATCAAGAGCATTTCCCAGCAGACCAACCTGCTCGCGCTCAACGCCGCCATCGAAGCCGCCCGTGCCGGCGAAGCCGGTCGCGGCTTTGCCGTGGTCGCCGACGAGGTGCGCAACCTGGCGCACCGCACCCAGGAGTCGGCCCAGGAAATCGAGACGATGATCGAGGAGCTGCAGGTCGGCTCGCGCGAGTCGGTCACCACCATGACCGAGAGCCAGCGCTACAGCGAAGAAAGCGTGCTGATCGCCAACCAGGCCGGCGAGCGCCTGGGCAGCGTGACCCTGCGCATCGGCGAGATCGACGGCATGAACCAGTCGGTGGCCACCGCCACCGAAGAACAGACCTCGGTGATCGAGTCGCTGAACATGGACATCACCGAGATCAATACCCTCAACCAGGATGGCGTGGTAAACCTGCAGGCCACACTGCGCGCCTGCGACGACCTGGAACAACAGGCCTCGCGCCTGAAGCTACTGGTCGACAGCTTCCGCATCTGAAACCGGCGGCAGCAACAGGGCGCCTATTCGGCGCCCCGTTTATTTCAGCTGTTATGTACTGGGGTCTGTTGCCGGCTGCTCGCCAGCTTCCTGCTGCAATTGCCGCCAGAGTTCGGCGGCATCGGCAAATTCGCTGCCACTCTCCGGGCTCAAGGTATCCAGGTCATAGCGCCTGACGCAGCCCTCGCCCTGGGTAGAAGGCGGCGTCGAAGCGGCACGATCGCGGGGGTCTTGCATGCTGTGCTCCTCGACTGGGGTCAAAGGTTACCCGCAGCGCAATCAATGCGCAGGCGAGGCTGCAGATCACGGCGTCGGGGCGACCTGCGGCTGCCGGCAGGCCAACCGCGCAGCCGGGTATTCGCCGCTCAACCTGCAAGGCCAGCGCGGCGCCGCTACACCTTCAACGCGAAAGGGTTTTACCCTGTTCGTGCTGGGCGAACTCCTTGACCGCACGCAGCACATCGCTGCGGCTGATCTGGCCGATCAGGCGCCCGTTCTCCACCACCGGGAGACGCCCCAGACGCCCCCGCAAAAAACGTTCGGACACCTCGATCACGTCGGTTTCCGGCGAGATGGTTTCTATCTCGGTGTTCATATAGGAGCTGACCACACCACCGATCGCCTCGTAATAAGCCCCCGAGAGGATACCGCGCAGGCAGTCGCCCTCGGACAGCAGGCCGATCAGGTGGCCCTGGGAGTCAACCACCGGGGCACCGGCAATACGATGCTCCAACAACCGGTTGATGGCGGTGAACAGGTCGGTGTCAGACCGGAACGTCACCAGGTGACGAGTCATGTAATCGCGCACCTTGATTGATTTGAGCATTAGCGAACTCCTTCAGCCTGCACTTGGTTATGCCCGATAAGGCAATCAGTCGAACACTACTGTCTTGTTGTCATGAACCAATAGACGATCCTCCAAGTGATAGCGTAGCCCACGGGAGAGCACCATTTTTTCTACATCCTTACCCAGACGGACCATTTCCTCGATGCTGTCGCGATGACTGACGCGCACGACATCCTGCTCGATGATCGGACCGGCATCCAACTCCTCGGTAACATAGTGCGATGTTGCCCCGATCAACTTGACCCCGCGCAACGATGCCTGGTGATAAGGCTTGGCGCCGACGAACGACGGCAGGAAGCTGTGGTGGATATTGATCACCCGCTGGGCGAAGTCGCGACACAGTTGCGCCGGCAGAATTTGCATATAACGCGCCAGTACTATGACGTCGGCGGCATGCGCGTTGACCAGGCGTTCCACCTCATCGAAGGCGGGCTGTTTGTTCTGCGGCTCGACCGGCACATGGAAATAGGCAATGCCGTGCCACTCGACCATGCGGCGTAAATCGTCATGATTGGAAATCACGCATGCAATCTCGCAGTCCAATTCATCGCTGCGCCAACGGTGCAGCAAGTCATCCAGACAATGCGACTCGCGACTGGCCATCAACACCACTCGTTTTTTCTGTGCCGAATCGGTGACCCGCCACTCCATGGAAAACTCACGGGCGATGGGCGCAAAGGCTTGGTGAAACCCCGCCAAATCGAACGGCAAGGAATCGGCACGAATCTCATGGCGCATGAAGAACCAACCGCTGTGATTATCCGAGTGATGACTCGCCTCGGTGATCCAGCCGTTATAGGTAGCCAGAAAGTTACTGACCTTGGCCACGATACCAACACGGTCCGGACAGGCGATGACCAACCGAAAAGTACGCATGGGAAACTCCAGAGAAGTCGCAAAGTCGCTCATTCTAGCCACAGCGCGAGAAAACTGCAGTATTCCTGACATCCAGCCCGCCACGTCTTGCCGGACAACCCATGCCGCCCCACTCCATACGGCCTTGTTGAAAATAGTGGCCTGGCGCGCACCTCGCAGGGTAACTGACAACTACCGACGGGTTGACTCATGGAGTTATCGCGCGCGCAGATGTGCAATCTTTATTTGATAAACTGTGGCAAATGCTGACAAAGCGGTTTACTTGTTAAAAGTGCCTGACTATTATTACTGACACTTAGCCATCCCCTACTCAGACCCAGGTAAGCCCCATGTCGCTGATCAACGAATACCGCGCCACAGAAGAAGCCATCAAAGAACTGCAAGAGCGCCTGAAAAATCTGTCGCAAGACGACAAGCTGAAAAAAGAACTGGAATTCGAAGGCAAACTCCGCACGCTGATGGGCGAATACCAGAAGTCCCTGCGCGACATCATTGCCATGCTCGACCCGGACGCCAAAGTCAGCAAGGCACCGCGCGCCGGCGCCAAGACCACCGGGGTCAAGCGTGCGCGCAAAGTTAAGCAGTACAAGAACCCGCATACCGGTGAAGTAATCGAGACCAAAGGCGGCAACCACAAAACCCTGAAAGAGTGGAAAGCCAAGTGGGGCGGCGATGTTGTTGAAGGTTGGGCCACCCTGCTGGACTAAGCGCTACGCTTGAGTCACCGATTTCAGCGCATAAAAAAACGCCAGCCTTGCTGGCGTTTTTTTATGGCCATGCCCAATTTAATAGCGGTTGCGCGCACTGCAGGCGCGAGAGGTGCTTCGTAGGAGCAGTCGGGCTCGATACATAAGGGGCTCCTCGTCCAGCTTGCCGGCGCGGCCTGCTCCTGCACAGGGGGCGCCACTCGCGATAGCCATACCGCTCTGCGGCAGGAGCTGTATACCGCCCCCCGACCCCAGACGGCACAGCCAATCATCAAGGCCTCGAGTCAAGGCCAAGCAGTTCAATGCCCCACGGTATATGCCGCCTAGCCCCATTTAAAGGGCATAACGCAAGCGCAACTGTTGCGCATAGTCACGCCATTCAGCCAGTAACGCCTGTTGCTTGGGCGTGGCCTGCGCGAATATTTCACCGAGCGCCGCCTCAAAACTCGCCAAGGTATTAGGCGCGCCACACTCGGGCCGGGTTAACCGCTGCTGACAAAATCCCACCCAGCGCTGCTGTTCTGCTGCGTCCAGGCTGGAAGCAAAGTTACGCGCGCGATAACGAAACAATAATTCAGGCAAACGGGCATCATCGAACGGCCAGGCATTGTGGGCCAACTGCACGGGTTCGGCACGGCGCACTTGTTCGCATAAACGTCGGTCGCGGTCACCGACAAACCCATCATATAGCTGTTGTTCTGGATCCTCGCTGGGCGCGAAAGCTTCTTCGCCATATATCAGGGCGAGTTTATCCCGCCATTGCGCTTGAGCGGCCACCAGTCGATCGACATGCAACAAGGGATCGGTCATGTCCAACTGCAAACGCTGAATATCTTCGCCGCGCAGTACATTCAACGGCGCCAGCACCGGACAACGGTTGATGTGCAGCAACTTCAAGGGGACCGGTAACTCGCCCTCGCCCAATTGCTCGCGCCGGGTATACAGACGCTGGCGCAAGGACTCGCCATCTTCCTCGAGCAATGGCGCCGGATCGGCGTGCAAGTCGCAGACGATAAGCGCGTTGCGATTACGCGGATGCCAGGCCAGCGGCAATACCAGCGCCAGGTAATGCCGCGTACCGGCGAAGCGCCCGGAAATATGCACCAGCGGCTGTAACAAACGAATCTGCTCGAGCACCCGTTGCTTGCTGCGCATTTGGTAGAGGTAGTTGTACAGCTTGGGTTGTTTACTGCGAATCAGGCGCGCCAGCGCAATGGTCGCGCGCACATCGGACAGGGCGTCATGGGCCTGGCCATGTTCGATGCCGTTGGCCGCGGTCAGGCGCTCCAGCCTGAGGCTGACGCGGCCCTCTTCCTCCGGCCAGACGATGCCATCCGGACGCAGGGCATAGGCCGCGCGCACCAGATCGATCAGATCCCAGCGGCTGTTGCCCCCTTGCCACTCGCGGGCATAGGGGTCGAAGAAATTGCGGTACAGGCTGTAGCGGGTGACTTCATCGTCGAAACGCAGGCTGTTGTAACCCACGCCGCACGTGCCCGGCTGAACCATTTCGGCATGCAAGCGGGCCATGAACTCGGCCTCGTTCAAGCCTTGCTCCGCCAACCGACTGGGCGTGATACCCGTGACCAGACAAGCAGCCGGATGCGGCAGGATGTCGTCGCTGGGCCGACAGTAGATGTTCAGCGGCTCGCCGATTTCATTGAGGGCTTCGTCGGTGCGAATCCCGGCGACTTGCAGCGGCCGGTCGCGGCGCGGATCGATACCGGTGGTTTCGTAGTCGTACCAGAACAGACTGGAGGTCACGGCGGCTTCCTAGAGGCGGGGTCCGCGCCAGTCTAGCACCCCACTTCAAGCGTCGCCCCCACACCACCAGGCTGAAAACCTTGACCCGCCGCACAACCGGCCGCGCTCGCAACGGCCTTGTTTGCTAGGCCGATTGCCAGCATTGCGACTATGCTCTCTTGGACATTTATACCCAGACAAGGACGCCGCCATGAGTGACGCAACCAGCCCCAACCCCTACGCCGCCCCCTCCAGCAGCCTGCAACAAGCGCCGCACGACAGCCAGGCGCCGAGCATCGAGCAAGCCCTGAGCCGCGGTTATGACTTCGCTATCGGCGAACTGCTCGGCGAAGCCTGGCAGCGCGTCAAAGGCACCAAGGGCATCATTATCGGTGGCTTCCTGGTGTTCTATGCGGTGATGTTCGTCGTGTCGTTTGTACTCGGCGGCATGCTCGGCATCTTCGGCGCCCTCAGCGAAAGCCCGACCGCGGTCATGGTCGGCGAGCTGGTGATCGGTGTGCTGGCCTCGGCCCTGGCCTATCCCTTCATGGCCGGGATCAACATGGTCGGCATCCGCCGCGCGGCCGACCAGCCGATCAGCTTCAACGAGATCTTCAGCCATTTCGGCCGCACCCTGCCCCTGGTGATCACCGCGGTGGTGATGATGCTGCTGATCTATCTCGGTATGTTCCTGCTGATCATCCCGGGCCTGTACCTGGCCATCGCCTACATGCTGGCGATTCCGCTGGTGGTCGAGCGCGGCCTGTCGCCCTGGCAGGCGCTGGAAGCCTCGCGCAAGGCCATCAGCCAGCACTGGTTCAAGACCTTCGGCCTGTTCCTGCTGCTCGGCCTGATCACCCTGGTCAGCGTCATTCCGCTGGGCATCGGCCTGGTCTGGAGCATCCCGCTGTTCGTCATCGCCATGGGTGTGCTCTATCGCACCATTTTCGGCGTGCTGCCGCCGGCCCAGTGAATCCTGCGCAACCGGGCCGATTCGTCGGCCCGGTTGCGTCCCTGCCCGCTGCTGGCTAGCATCGGGCTTTCTTCGATGCAGTCTGCCAATGCCCCTCGACCCAGTCGCCCGTTTCTCCCGAGCGCAGTGCCCGCCGCTGGATACCCGCTATCGGGTGGAAACCCCGGAGGGCATCGACCTGCTCCTGCGCCCGGCG
>NZ_JBFIIG010000008.1:0-53999 GCF_041601375.1 Pseudomonas sp.
AACATCGACAAGTGCCAGCACGCCATGGACAGCCTGAAGAAGTCGATGAAGTGGGACGAGCAGGTCTATGGCCGCGAGTACGACCTGGACATCTTCATGATCGTCGCGGTCAACGACTTCAACATGGGCGCCATGGAGAACAAGGGCCTCAATATCTTCAACTCCAGCTGCGTGCTGGCCAAGGCCGAGACCGCCACCGACGCGGCGCACCAGCGGGTCGAGGCGGTGGTCGCCCACGAGTACTTCCACAACTGGTCGGGCAACCGGGTGACCTGCCGCGACTGGTTCCAGCTGTCGCTCAAGGAAGGCTTCACGGTATTCCGCGACGCCGAATTCAGCGCCGACATGAACTCGCGCACGGTCAAGCGCATCGAGGACGTGGCCTACCTGCGCACTCACCAGTTCGCCGAGGATGCCGGCCCCATGGCCCATCCGGTGCGTCCCGAGTCGTTCATGGAGATTTCCAACTTCTACACCCTGACCGTCTACGAGAAGGGTTCGGAAGTGGTGCGCATGATCCGCACGCTGGTCGGCGCCGCGGGCTTCCGCCAGGGCAGCGATCTGTACTTCGAGCGCCACGATGGCCAGGCGGTGACCTGCGACGATTTCATCAAGGCCATGGAAGACGCCAATGGCGTCGACCTGAGCCAGTTCAAGCGCTGGTACAGCCAGGGCGGTACGCCGCGTTTGGCCGTCAGCGGGGCCTACGATGCCGCCGCCAAGACCTACAACCTGAGCTTCAGGCAGAGCTGCCCGCCGACGCCGGGGCAGAAGGACAAGCAGCCCTTCGTGATTCCCGTGGAGTTGGGGTTGCTCGGCGCGCAGGGCCAGGCCTTGCCGCTGCGCCTGCAAGGTGAAGCCGTCGCAGGGGCGACGTCGCGGGTGATATCGATCACCGAAGCCGAGCAAGTGGTGACCTTCGTCGATGTCGCCGAACAGCCGCTACCCTCGTTGCTGCGCGGCTTCTCCGCGCCGGTCAAGCTGAGCTTTCCCTACAGCCGCGATCAGTTGATGTTCCTCATGCAGCACGACGCCGACGGCTTCAATCGCTGGGAAGCCGGTCAGCAGTTGTCCGTGCAGGTGTTGCAGGAGTTGATCGGCCAGCATCAGCGCGGCGAGACCTTGCAGCTCGATCAGCGCCTGGTCAGCGCCCTGCGCAGCGTGCTGGAGAACGCGTCGCTGGATCAGGCCATGGTCGCCGAGCTGCTTTCGTTGCCGGGTGAGGCCTACCTCAGCGAAATCAGCACGGTGGCCGATGTCGAGGCCATCCACAGCGCCCGCGAATTCGCCCGCCAGCAACTGGCCGAGGCGCTGTTCGATCTGCTCTGGCAGCGTTACCAGGCCAATCGCGAGCTTTCGCGCAGCACCGCCTATGTCGCCGAGGCCGAACACTTCGCCCGGCGCAGCCTGCAGAACATCGCGCTGTCCTACCTGATGCTCAGCGGCAAGCCCGAGGTGCTGGCCGCCTGCCTGGAGCAGTTCGAGGCGTGCGACAACATGACCGAGCGTCTGGCGGCCTTGGCGGTGCTGGTCAATTCGCCGTTCGAAGCGGAAAAGGCCAAGACCCTGGCCAGCTTTGCCGAGTTCTTCAAGGACAACCCCCTGGTCATGGACCAGTGGTTCAGCGTGCAGGCGGCCTGCAGCCTGCCGGGCGGCTTGGCGCGCGTGCAGCAACTGATGACGCACCCGGCCTTCACCCTGAAAAACCCGAACAAGGTGCGCGCCCTGATCGGGGCCTTCAGCGGGCAGAACCTGGTCAACTTCCATCAGGCCGACGGCAGCGGCTATCGCTTCCTGGCCGATCAGGTGATTACCCTCAATGCCCTCAACCCGCAGATCGCCGCGCGGCTGCTCGGGCCGTTAACCCGTTGGGGCAAATACGACGATGCGCGTCAGGCCTTGATGAAGGCCGAGCTGGAACGGATCCTCGTCTCTGGCGAACTGTCCAGCGATGTTTATGAGGTGGTCAGCAAAAGCCTCGCCTGACCCGCGCCGCCGCCCTGAAACATGGTGCCGGTCGCGGACCGGTACCATGTTTTCGCCGAATGGCAACGCTCTGATCGCGCTGTGCCGGCCCAATACCTCAAGCAACCTGCGATCACCGGTGCGGGGTGCAGCGACGGTGGTTTGCCTGGGTCATTCAGCGGCATGATGGTGCGTGGGGCTGGATATTTCCTTGGCTACACTGCGCCTTGTATTCTTTTTCAGCGCACAAGATAAGGCGACTTCCATATGCAAAATCGCATGATGATTACCGGTGCGGGTTCGGGGTTGGGGCGTGAAATCGCCCTGCGCTGGGCACGCGAGGGCTGGCGCCTGGCGCTCGCCGATGTCAACGAGGCGGGTCTCGGCGAGACCCTGGAATTGGTCCGCGCAGCCGGCGGCGATGGTTTCGCCAAGAGCTGCGATGTGCGCGATTACAGTCAGCTGACCGCACTGGCGCAGGCCTGCGAGGCAAAGTTCGGCGGCATCGATGTGATCGTCAATAACGCCGGCGTGGCGTCGGGTGGTTTCTTCGACGAGCTGTCGCTGGAAGACTGGGACTGGCAGATCGCGATCAACCTGATGGGCGTGGTCAAGGGCTGCAAGGCGTTCTTGCCCTTGCTCGAGCGCAGCAAGGGCACGATCGTCAACATCGCGTCGATGGCGGCCCTGATGCAAGGCCCGGCGATGAGCAACTACAACGTGGCCAAGGCCGGTGTGGTGGCGCTGTCGGAAAGCCTGCTGATCGAGTTGAAGGCACAGGAAATCGGGGTGCATGTGGTCTGCCCGTCGTTCTTCCAGACCAACCTGCTCGACTCCTTCCGTGGCCCGACGCCGGCGATGAAGGCCCAGGTCGGCAAACTGCTGGAAAGCTCGCCGATCAGCGCCGCGAACATCGCCGACTACATCTATGACGCGATGGCCAAGGGCGAGTTCATGATTCTGCCCCACGAGCAGGGCCGCATGGCCTGGGCGTTGAAGCAGAAGAACCCGCAGCTGCTGTATGACGAAATGATCAGCATGGCCGACAGGATGCGCGCCAAGGGCAAGCCGGCGTAATCCGGCTCCAGGTGCGGCCAGGACTGGCGAGGGTTCACCCGGCCCTTCGCCAGTTGGTCGCTCAGCGCGCCATGCGCGCCGAGAAGAAGATCGCCAGGATGATCAGCGTGCCGCCGAGGAGCATGCGCAGGGTGGGTATTTCATTGAACAGCCACCAGGCGAAGGCGATGCCGTAGACCGGCTCCAGGGCAAAGATCACCGCGGCGCTGCGCGCCTTGATCACGCGCAGGCTGGCGACGAACAGGCTGTGCGCCAAGCCAGTACAGAACACTCCGAGCAGGCCCAGCCAGAACCAGTCGAGCAGCGCCAGGCTGGGCAGCAGGGGCCAGGCGAAAGGCAGGAAGCACAGCAGCACCGTGAGGTTCTGGCAGAGCGCCGCCTGCACCGGATCCAGACCGCGGGTACCGGCGCGGTTGAGCAGCGACAGCAGGGCGAACAGCAAGCCCGACAATATGGCCCAGAGCAGTCCGACGGTGGCCTGGTTGCCGAGGTCGAAGTTCGGCGTGACCAGGATCAACCCCAGGCAGACCAGGGCGACCATGGCGAATTCGCTGGACCGCGTACGTTCGCGAAACAGCAGGCCTTCGAGCAGCACGGTAAACGCCGGGAAACTGGCGAAGCCGAGGGTGGCGATGGCCACGCCGGAAACCTTCACCGCCTCGAAGAAGGTCAGCCAATGGCTGCCGAGCAATAAGCCGCCAAGCGCCAGCATGGCCAGCTGTCGGGCGTTTGGGCGCTGGCTGTGGTTCTGGTTGAGGAGACGGGCGAACAGGGCGAGGGCGACGACGGCGAAGATCGCCCGGCCGGCGACGATGGCCAGGGGCAGGGTATTCGCCAGTTTGCCGAAGATCCCCGACAGGCCGAACAGCAGGGCGCCCAGGTGAATCGCCAGCAGTGCCTTGCGTTCGGTCATGCCAGGCGCGCGCCATTGGGCAGCGGTTTGTCGAAGCTGGCCAGTACCACCTTGTTGTCGGCGTCATAGACGCCGGTGACCAGCACCTCGGAGCGGATGCCGGCGATGCGTTTGGGGGCGAAATTACACACGCAGAGCACCTGGCGGCCAACCAGCTCGGCACAGGGGTAGTGCTCGGTGAGTTGCGCGCTGGAGGTCTTCACCCCGAGTTCGCCGAGGTCGACCCGCAGCACATAGGCCGGCTTGCGGGCTTTGTCGTTCGGCTCGGCGGACAGCAGCGTGCCCACGCGCAATTCCACCCGCTGAAAGTCTTCCCATTCGATCTGCTGCATAACGCTTCCCCGGCTAGCTGATGTTGCATGCAGTCTAGGGAGAGAAGCGGGCCCTGTCTGTCGCGGGAGTCGCGAGCTTTGTCGCGTTACTCGCGGCGCTGGCGCAGCGCGCGCGGGGTGCAGCCGAACTGGCGCAATAGCGCCGCGGTAAAGGCGCTTTGCGAGCTGTAGCCAACCCGCGCCGCGATCTCGCTGACCGCCAGATGGCTGGTGCACAGCAACTGTCGGCCCAGCAGCAGGCGCCGGCTGCGCACATAGGCCATGGGCGTCTGCCCGGTCTCGTCGAGAAAGCGCGCATGGAAACGCGCCGCCGACAAACCGGCCAACCGCGCCAGATCGCCAACCTGCAGCGGGTAGGCGGCATGCCGGTCGATATGCGCGTCCAGGGCTGCCAGCGGCAAGCCTGGCACGCCCGGCAGCTCGACGCGCTCGCTTGCCAGGCTGGCCAGCAACAGCGCTGCGCCTTGCTGGGCGATCACCGGGTCATTGATCGGGCTGGCCGCCAGCCAACTCACCAGCTGGCTTTGCGCCGGGTTGAGGCTCAGGGCGCCGGGGCGCTCGAGCAAGCGTCGGCTGGCATCGGCATGCATGCCCAGGTGCTGTTGCAGCCAGTGCTCGGAGGGCACGTCGAGCACCAGGCACTGGCTGCCGCTGCTGCTGCCACAGGCGTGTTGCGCCGTCGCCGGCACCACGGCGAGGGTCTGGCGGATCACCCGGCTGCCCAGTCCGGCGACTTCGAAGTCCAGTTGGCCGCTCAGGCCGAAGACCAGCTGCGCATGGGCATGGCTGTGGTTGAGCAGTTCATGGCTGTAGTGACGCAAAGAGAGCGGCGACGGCATGGCAAGGTCCTCATGACAGGCGGCCAGTTTAGCAGGCCGTTGCGCCTGGTCGTGGCGGGGCGCTGTCATTGAACCGCCATGGAGTTGTCACAGTCGTTTCACCGCAGGCAGGCACGCTCTTGAAAACCCAGCCGGAGGCCGCCCATGACCAGCGCCCAGCTCGCCAAGCCGAGTCGCAAGCAACGAGTTCGCACCCTGTGGATTTCCGATGTCCACCTGGGCACCCGGGATTGCCAGGCCGAACACCTGGCGGCGTTTCTCAAGCGCTACCAAACCGACCGGATTTACCTGGTGGGCGATATCATCGACGGCTGGCGGCTGCGCAGCGGCATCTACTGGCCGCAGGCGCACAGCAACGTGATCCGCCGCCTGCTGACCATGAGCAAGCGCGGCACCGAGGTGATCTATGTCACCGGCAATCACGACGAGTTCCTGCGCCGCTATTCGTCGCTGATGCTGGGCAATATCCAGTTGGTCGACGAGGCCGAGCACGTCACCGCCGACGGTCGCCGGCTGCTGGTGATCCATGGCGACCAGTTCGATGTGATCACTCGCTACCACCGCTGGCTGGCCTTTCTCGGCGACTCGGCCTACGAGATCACCCTGACCCTCAACCGCTGGCTCAATCACTGGCGCAGTCGTTACGGCTACGGTTATTGGTCGCTGTCGGCCTACCTCAAGCACAAGGTCAAGGGCGCGGTGAGCTTCATCAGCGACTTTGAGCAGGCGATCGTCCACGAATGCGTCAAGCGCGGCTTCAATGGTGTGGTCTGCGGGCATATCCATCACGCCGAGATCCGCCCGATGGGCGAGGTGGAGTACATGAACTGCGGCGATTGGGTCGAGTCCTGCAGCGCCTTGATCGAACACCTGGATGGCCGCATCGAGCTGTATCGGCTGGCCGACGACCAGACTCGGCAAGCCCTGGCTCTGACCGAGCAGCCGGCGGCATGAGGATACTGATCGTCTCGGATGCCTGGCTGCCCCAGGTCAACGGCGTGGTCACCAGCTTGCAGGCCCTGGTCGGCGAACTGGGTGATCTGGGCCATCAGGTCGAACTGCTGTCGCCGCAGGATTTTCGCAGCTGGCCGTGCCCGACCTACCCGGAGATTCCGCTGGCATGGAACCTCTGGCGGGTCGGCCCGGCAATCCGCGAGTTTCAGCCCGACTGCGTCCACCTGGCCACCGAGGGGCCGCTCGGTTGGGCCGCCAGACGCTGGCTGGGCAAGCGCGGCCTGGCGTTTTCCAGCGCCATCCACACGCGCTTTCCCGAGTACATCCATGGCCGTTGGCCGTGGTTGCCGCTGCGCTGGGGCTATGCCTACCTGCGCGCCTTTCATCGCCCGAGCCAGGCGGTGCTGGTGACCACAGAGCGCCTGCGTGCGGAGTTTGCCGGCTGGGGCCTGCAGCGTCTGGCGCTGTGGCGCAAGGGCGTCGATACCCGCTTGTTTCAGCCGCGGGTGCCGCTGCTCGGAGCGATCAAGCCGGTGTTCCTCTGTGTCGGGCGGATCGCCGCGGAAAAGAACCTGGAGGCCTTTCTCGAACTCGACCTGCCCGGCGAGAAGCAGGTGGTCGGCGACGGTCCGCTGCGTGAAGCCTTGCAGGTGCGCTATCCGCAGGTGAAGTTTCTCGGCTATCGGCATGGCGCAGAACTGGCCGAGGCCTATCGTCAGGCCTGCGTGCTGGTATTTCCCTCGCGCACCGATACCTATGGCCTGGTGATGCTCGAGGCACTGGCCTGCGGCACGCCAGTGGCGGCCTTTCCGGTGCCCGGCCCGCTGGATGTGCTGGAGGCGGGCGTCACCGGGGTGATGGACGAGGATTTGCGCGCGGCCTGCCTGGCGGCACTGGAGCTGAACCGCACGCGCTGCGCCGAGTTGGCGGCGCAGCAATCCTGGCGGGTATCGGCGCTGGAGTTCCTGGCCCGTCAGCCCTTGCTCGACGGCGAGCCGTGCCAGGGCCAGGAGCCGGTCGCGGAGTTGTAGGGCGCGCTAGGGCAAAGGGCGGTGCGGCTAAAGCGTAGTGACGCCCGGGCCGACCTGGATTCTACGCTGCACTGATCAGCCGGCCTCTGTGATGGCTATCGCTGCGCTCAAGCCTACGCGGCCCGCCGCATCCTACAAAATCCGGCACGGCCATATCGTAGGATGGCGTTGAGCGCAGCGATACCCATCGGGCGGTTTAAGCCTGTACCCGTTGGCAGGGCGAATATCGATGATGGGTTACGGCGCGTTTGTTCTGCTGACCGCAGGTCAATTTGTGGGCGCCTAACCTACGCGGCCCGACCCATCCTACGGTCTTGATCCTTGAGCACACAGTTTGCTGCGCGACAGCGCTGCGTCGAAGAAAGGGCGGCCGCCCCTACATGATCACCTTGTCGCGCAGTTTCTCGGCGGCCTGCTGCAGCGCCTGGATCACCCGTTGCTTGTCGAAGTTCTGGATGCCGTTGGTGTCCAGGTACATGGAGAAACCGGGCAATTCATGCTCGACATAGCTGGAGGTGGCGCCCAGGTCGCGGCGGAAGTCCACCACCTGGTAGATTTGTACCGGGCGGGTGAAGCCCTTGACGTTGATCTGGCCCTTGTCGCGGCACATGATCATGTCCTTGACCAGCGAGTAGGTCTCGTGGGAGATGAGGATGTCGCCGGCTTCGGCAGCGCTTTCCAGGCGGCTGGCGAGGTTCACGTCGCGGCCGATGATGGTGTAGTCCATGCGTGTGTCGGCGCCGAAGTTGCCCACCGTGCAGTAGCCGGTGTTCAGGCCCATGCGGATTTCCAGCGGCTTGGTGATGCCCTGGGCGCGCCATTGCTGGCGCAGCACTTTCATGTGCTTGCGCATGGCCACGGCCATCGATACCGCCGCCATTGCATCTTGCTTGGCGCCTTTGCTGGCCGGGTCGCCGAAGAACACCATGACGCTGTCGCCGATGAACTTGTCGATGGTGCCGCCGTATTTCAGGCAGATCTTCGACATCTCGTTGAGGTAGCTGTTGAGCAGGTCGGTCAGGGCCTCGGCTTCCAGTTCCTCGGACAGCTCGGTGAAACCCTTGATGTCGGAGAAGAACACCGTGAGTTTCTTGCGCTGGGTCTCCAGGCGCACGCTCTTCTTGCCGGTGAAGATCGACTCCCATACCTGCGGTGACAGGTACTTGGCCAGGTTGCGTGCGAGGCGGGCGGCTTTTTCCTGCTCGCGCTTGATTTCGCAGCGCACCTGGTCCAGGCGCAAGCCCTGCTGGTGCACGAAATAAGCGGTGATGCAGATGTACAGGGTGCTGAAGGCGATGCTCACCAGGGCAACCAGGGCCGGGGTCTCGGGGGTGAATTTCAGTTCGGTCAGCGCCGTGTTGAGCAGCGTGCTGCTGGCCGCGACCAGCATGGCCAGGGCCAGGTAGCGCAGGCCACCGACCACCATCGAGCTGAAGGCCAGGATCAGCAGGCACATCAGGCTGGGCACGACCGAGAAACTGAGCAGGGCGAGCGCCGCGCCGCAGTGCAGGGCGTCGATGAACAGCAGGGTCAGGGTGGCGGTTCGCGGATGATCACGCTTGAAGCGCTGGCTCAGGTGGTAGACCAGGTGCGGATAGAGCAGGGCATAGGGCACTACCCAGAGAATGTCGTAGCCGAAATGCTGGGTATAGGTGCCGGCAGCGATGCTTGCGGCCACGGCGATATAGGCCAGTATGCGCGAATAGTATTCGCGCAACGGTGGCGCCGGCAGTGCGTGGAGCCGGTTCTGGGTAGTGGCATTCATGCTGTGGAAACGATCCCTGCTGATTATCCGACGTCTCTGCTGGGCGTCTAAGTAGCGCTGCAAGCGCTGGACCAGGATTGCAACAGAGCAGGGATCATAACCAAGCGAGGCGACACGAGCCAAGCACCAGTGCTCAACGGTGTGAAGATGGCGTCCAGCGGCTGGCGTCGGCGCAGCCTGAACGCCGGCGGATCAGAATTTGATGCGCCCGGTAAAGGCATCCTTGAGCATTGCCCAGTCACCCATGAAACTGTACAGCGGGTATTGAAAGGTGGCCGGGCGGTTCTTTTCGAAGACGAAGTGGCCGACCCAGGCAAAGCCATAGCCGGCGACTGGCATGGCCAGTAGCCACAGCCACTGTTGCGTGGCCAGGGCGTAGAAGAGGATGCCCAGCACCAGCAGGCTGCCGACATAATGCAGGCGGCGGCAGATCGGGTTGCTGTGTTCTTGCAGGTAATAGGGATAGAACTCGGCGAAGCTGGTGTAGCGTTTGCTGGTTGGCGTAGCCATGGCGTGCCTCCTGGTCGTCTACTGGCCGCACCGGCGGATCAGCGGCTGTGGCGTGTTGGCAGTCTAGGCGCGCTGTCCCGTTGGGCCAGTGACATTAAGTGCCAGTTTAGTATCCTTCGCCGCCAGGCCGAGAGAAGCGACTTCCAGATGACTCGAACAAGAATAACGTCATGAGCGAACGCACCACTTCGTCGAATTGGGCCCTGGGCATCGTCCAGGCCCTGGAAATGGGCGGCGTCGACTGCCGGATGATTTTCCGCGAGTTGGGGCTGGATTACGCCGCGCTGGAAGATCCGGATGCACGCTTTGCCCAGGACGACATGACGCGGCTGTGGCAGCGCGCGGTGGAGCTGTCGGGCAATCAGGCGATCGGCCTGAACATGGCCAAGGTGGTGCGCCCGGCTTCATTCCATGTGGTCGGTTACGCCTTGATGTCCAGCCGCACCTTGACCGAGGGGCTGGCACGGCTGGTGCGTTACCAGCGGATCATCGCCGAAGGCGCCGATCTCAGCTTCCGTCCCACGCCCAGGGGTTATGAGCTGATCCTGGCGATTCATGGCGACCGCCTGCCGCCGGCCCGGCAGAGCGCCGAGGCTTCGATGGCCTGCGCCTTGGCCTTCTGCCGCTGGCTGACCGGCCAGCCCATTCGCCCGCAGCAGGTGCTTTTGCAAGGCGACCCTCCGGCGGATCTCGAGCCCTTTCAGCAGGTGTTTCAGGCGCCGCTCAAATTCAATGCCGGGCACTATGCACTGCTGTTCGAGCGGGCTGACCTGGACCGGCCTCTGCCGACGGCCAATGAGTCGCTGGCCCAGTTGCACGACAGATTCGCCGGCGAATACCTGGCGCGCTTCTCGGAAAGCCGCGTGAGTCACCAGGCCCGGCAGGTGCTGTGCCGCCTGTTGCCCCAGGGCGAACCCAAGCGCGAGGCGGTGGCGCAGGCGCTGCACGTGTCGCAACGAACCCTGCAGCGGCGTCTGCAGGACGAGGGGACGAGCTTCCAGCGCCTGCTCGATGACACCCGTCGCGAGCTGGCCGAGCAGTACCTGGCCCAGCCCAACCTGACCCTGCTGGAAGTGGCCTATCTACTCGGCTTTGCCGATCCGAGCAATTTCTTCCGCGCGTTCCGCCGCTGGTTCGCCATCACCCCGGGCGAGTACCGCGCACGTTTATAGCTACCCGGGTGGGCAGTGCTCAATGCCGCCAGAAGCTGGCGGTAAACAGCACCAGCACGGTAATGATCTCCAGGCGGCCGAGCAGCATGCCGGCGGCGAGTACCCACTTGGCGGCATCCGGCAGGCTGGCGAAGTTGCCGGCCGGGCCGATGATCGGGCCCAGGCCAGGACCTACGTTGCACACTGCGGTGGCGGCGCCGGTCAGTGCGGTGATGGGGTCGAGCCCGAGCATCGCCAGGAACAGGGCGATGGCGCCTATGGTCATGGTGATAAAAAAGGAGAAGGTGAGAATCGAGCGAACGATCTCTTCATCGAGGTTGTGGCCGTTGTATTGCTGCTTGATCACCGCTCGCGGGTGGACCATCTGTTTCAGGTTGGCCCGCAGCAGGGACAGGGCGACCTGGAAACGGAACATCTTCAGGCCGCCGGTGGTGGAACCGGAGCAGCCGCCGACGAAGGTCAGGTAGAAGAAGGCCATGAAGGCGAAACCGCCCCAGGTGCTGTAGTCGCCGATGGCATAGCCGGTAGTGGTGGCTATCGATACCACATTGAAACTGGCCAGGCGCAGGGCGTCGCCAAAGGCATGTTCGGAGTTGAGCCAGAGCCAGGTGCTGAACACCAGGCAGACCACTATCAGCATGCCGATGAAACCGCGCACCTGCTGGTCCTTGAGCAATGCCTTGTAGTTGCCGCGCAGGCTGGCGACATACAGGGTGAAGGGCAGGCTGCCGAGCAGCATCAGGACGATGGCGACCCAATGGCTGGCCGGGTCGAAGTTGCCCATGGAGGCATCCGAGGTGGAGTAGCCGGCAGTGGAAATCGAGGTCATGGAATGGTTGAGGGCATCGAACCAGCTCATGCCGGAGAACCAGTAGGCGAGGATGCCGATCAGGGTGAAGGCCAGGTAGATGGCGACGATGTACTTGGCCGCCATATGCGAGCGCGGCATGACCTTCTCGCCCCAGTCCGAGGATTCGGTCTGGAACAGGCGCATGCCACCGACCCGCAGCAGCGGCAGGACCGCCACGGCCATGGCGATGAAGCCGATGCCGCCGAGCCATTGCAGCATCGAACGCCAGATCAGCAGGCCCGGCGAGGCGTCGTCCAGCCCGGAGAGCACCGTCGAGCCGGTGGTGGTGACCCCGGACATGGTCTCGAAGAAGGCATCGGTGTAGCTGATATGGTGGATCAGCGCCATCGGCAGGGCGGCGAATATGCACACGATCAACCAGCTGGCGGTAGTCAGCATGTACATGTCGCGAGGCCGTAATTGAACATCTTTCGGGCGCCCCTGGGCCACCATGGCCAGCCCGGCGACAAAGGTGATCATGCTCGACCAGAGGAAGGCATTGAGTTCGTAGGATCTGTCGAAGGTCAGCAGGGTGAGCATCGGCACGACCATGCTGATGGCCAGGGTGATCAGGAAGATGCCGTTGATGAACGCGATGATCCGTAGGGTCGGCAAGGCCATGCAGGGGGCTCGGATTGAGGGCGGCAAAGGGCGCCATTGTACTCGCGCGGTCGGGGCTGTAAACCAGCCATTACAAGGGGCTTTACAAGTGCATGGCTAGGCATAGAATAGCCGCCAGGTGCCGGCCCTTGCCGGTTTCTGAGCCCTCTAAAATCATGTCGAACGCTAATCCTTGCCTTACGTGTGGCGCCTGCTGCGCGCATTTTCGTGTGTCTTTCTTCTGGGGTGAGTGCCAATCGGCCGGCGGCACGGTGCCGGACGACCAGGTGGTGCTGATCACTCCGCACCGGGTCGCCATGCGCGGCACCGAGTACAAGCCGGCTCGCTGTGTCGCCCTGCTTGGCGACGTGGGGCAGGGCGTACGCTGTACGCTCTATGAGCAACGCGCCAGCCCATGCCGAGAATTCGAGGCGTCCTGGGCCAACGGCGAGCCTGAGCCGCGCTGTGACGATGCCCGGCGCGCCCACGGTCTGCCGCCGTTGACGCCACCGGTAAGGCCGAGTGTGGCGCCGGAGCGGGTTGCGTAGGGCGGGTTAGCGGCGCCAAGCTGCGAACGATCAGGCACCGCTATCGTGGCGCGCCGCGTAACCCGCCAGGCGCCTCGCCTCGAAACTGGACTGCGTTGCGCCGGTGGCGGGTTACGGCGCGCCTGGTTTCGCTGGCCACCGTTGATCGACTGCCGCGCGCCTAACCTGCCCTACGGGTTCGCGGTCATGGATAAGGCGTGATTAACCGACAGTTCAACGTTGGCGTGACCCTAGAGCCTGAACGTTTGTTTGCGCTAACCCGTGCCGTTGATTTCTGCTGTCGGTTTGCGCGTCGAGTAACGGATTTTTCCCCGCCAGCCGCTGCCACGCTCTAGAATTCCCGCTTATTTTTATTCAAGAGGTGGCCGATGGATGCTCTCGATGCTCTGCTCAATCGTGTTTCAGCGCCGCGTTTGCGCGAGCCTGCACCGGATGCCGCGCAGCGCGAACTGATGTTTCGCGCAGCATTGCGTGCACCGGATCACGGCCAGTTGAGGCCGTGGCGCTTTCTCACCATCGAGGGGGCGGCGCGTGAGCAGTTGGGTGACTTGTTCGCCCAGGCCCTGGCGGCCGGTGAGGGTGAAGTCGGCGAGGAGGCCTTGGCCAAGGCGCGTGCCATGCCGCTGCGGGCGCCTTTGCTGGTCGTGGTAATCGCACGTGTAAAGGCCCATGCCAAGGTGCCGCCGCAGGAACAGGTTATTGCCGCGGGTTGCGCTAGCCATGCCATTCTGCTAGCCGCCCATGCCCAGGGCATAGGCGCGGTCTGGCGCACCGGTGAGCTGGCCTACAACGCTCAGGTGGCGACGGGCCTTGGCTTGGCCAGTGACGAACAAGTCGTCGCCTTCCTCTACCTGGGAACCGCCGAACGCGAATTGCGCAAACCCGCGCCTTTGCCTGTCGCCGATTTCGTCAGCGCCTGGCCGGGCGCGTAACGGGCGATTTGTAGGGGGGAGGGCGCAGGCTCATCGGCGCGGCACAAAAGCTGGCGGGTTGTCGCTGCGCTCCGAAGCCGCCCTGCCTCCGAACGGAGCGCCGTCAAAGCCGCCCCGCCCTTACAGTCTGGCCTGTGGCTTTAGCGGCAGCAGCAGGCTGGCGCTGAAGCCGCCTTCGGGGTGGTTGCGCAGCAGCAGTCGGCCGCCGTGGCGCTCGGCGGCGCGGCGGGCGATCGCCAGGCCGAGCCCATGCCCGGGGGCGCTTTGTCCGGGGGCGCGGAAGAAGGGTTCGCCCAAACGGGTCAGGTATTCGGCGGCAACGCCAGGCCCGTGGTCGCGTACGCTGAGGCACAGTTCGTCGGCCTGGCGCTCGGCCTTGAGTTCGATCGGTTGGCCTGCCGGATTGAAGCGCAAGGCGTTGCGCAGCAGGTTGTCCAGTGCCCGTTCGAGCATGTCCGGCCAGCCGTGCAGGCTCACGCCGGGTTTCAGTTCGATCTCCACCCGCTGCTCCGGGGTGTCGAGTCGTGCCTCTTCTTGCCGCTTGCGCAGCAGCGCGGCAAGGTCGACCGGTTGCGCTGCGCCAGGATCGGCGTCGAGGCGGGCGAGGGCGAGAATCTCGCTGATCAAGGCCTCCAGGCGGTCGCATTCGCGCGCCAGGCGAGGCCAGAGCTTTTCCCGCTCGGCGGCGTCGGCGCGTTCGGCCAAGGCCAGTGCGATGCGTAAGCGCGCCAGCGGCGAGCGCAGTTCGTGGGACACATCGCGCAGCAACTGGCGCTGGCTGCCGATCAGCCCTTGCAGGCGTGCACCCATGCGGTTGAAGTCGCGGGCCAGCACGCCCAGTTCGTCGCGCCTATTGGCCAGGCGGGCCAGACTGTCCTGCTGGTAGGCGGTCTGGCCGAGGTCGTGCACGGCGCCACGCAGGCGATTCAGTGGACGGGTGATGGACAGGGTCACCAGCAGGCTGAACAGGGTCAGCACCACCAGGGCGATGCTCAGTGCACTGAGCGGCCAGAGCAGGCTGTCGCGGTGCCAGGCAGTCAGCTCGCGGTGCGGGATACGGTAGATGAACAGGTAGGTTTCGCCGGTCTGCGGGCTGCTGTAGTCGGTGGTCAGGCGGCGCCAGGGCAGGCGCTTTTCATTCTGTTGGCGCGCCTCGAAGGCAGCGGCGCGCGGCGGGAAGGTGCCCCTGACCAGGGGTTGGCCGTTGTCGTCGAGCACTTGCACGTTGAGGCGCGAGGCCTCTTTGCGCTGCTCGAGAAAGGCCTGGGCGGCGTCGGCACCCCGTTGTTCATAAAGGCTGGTCCAGGTTTCGGCCAAACCATCCAGGGCCGGGTGCTGGCTGAGAATCCAGGCGTCCTGGTTCAGCGCTCGTCCCAGCAGCATGGATAGCCCGGCAACCAGGGCAAGGGCCAGCCAGAAGCTGGCGAAGATGCGCCAGAACAATGAACGCACGGATGACTCCTTCTTGGTAGCGAAAAGGCAGCGAAAAAACCCATCAAGACAGGGCTTGATGGGTGGGTTTGTGCTGGCATGCGCGGCTGGCCGAAGCCAGCCTGCGGCGGTTATTCGGCCTTGTTGGCCTGTTCGGCCTTCCAGGCGTTGAAGGCTGCACGCTCGGCGCGACGTTCCTGCATTTTCTTCTGGTGCTCGTCGAAGGCCTTCTGCTGTTCGGGTTCGAGCAGATCGCGAATGCTGCTGTGTCGCTTGTCCTTGGCGGCTTTCAGCTCATCCTGCATGGCCTTCTGTTCGGCCGCCGGCAGCTTTTCCAGGTAGCGTCGGGTGATCTCGTGGCGGCTTTTCATCTGCTCGCCCATCAACTTGCGGATTTCGCGCTGTTGCTCCCGGCTCAGGTCGAGGTCTTTGAACATCCGCGAGCCATGTCGGTCACCGTGGCTGCCGCCGTGGCCATAGCCGTCGCCGTGCTGCGGGCCGCCTTCGGGCATGGCCATGGCCAGCGTCGGCAGGGTCAGTGTGAGTAACAGGGCGGTGAGAGTCTTGCGCATGGTGTGTCTCCTTGTCTCGATGCAGGTCAGTTACCGGATGTGCCCAGTCTAGAGCGGTCAAGGTCAAGGGCCGTCAGGCAAGGGTAAAGCCTGGGTAAAGCCGAGCCGAGACTGGCTTTACCTCGTTGCGTCAGGCGCTGTAGTAGTAGCCGCGGCTGCGCAGGGCGAGGATGCGCGGGCGTCCGTCCGGGTGCGGGCCGAGTTTCTTGCGCAGGTTGCTGACGTGCATGTCCAG
Organism: Pseudomonas sp.; assembly: GCF_041601375.1. Classification (GTDB taxonomy): domain Bacteria; phylum Pseudomonadota; class Gammaproteobacteria; order Pseudomonadales; family Pseudomonadaceae; genus Aquipseudomonas. The sequence continues at coordinate 15,727 of NZ_JBFIIG010000008.1, forward strand.
GCTGCGGTCGTACAGGGTCAGTTTGCGGCCCAGCGCCAGTTGCGCCAGTTCCTGCTTGTCCACGGGTTCGCCGGGCTGCTGCAGCAGGGCTTCGAGCAGGCGACTCTCCGACAGGGTGAGAATGACCTCGTGTTCGCCGATCGTCACCACGCCGCGTGCCTGGCTGAAGCACAGGTCGCCCAGTTGCAGCTGGCTGGACACGGCCGGATGCAGGCTGCGCCGCAACACGGCGCGCAAGCGGGCGGTCAGCTCGCGGGGGTCGCAGGGCTTGGCCAGGTAGTCGTCGGCGCCGAGTTCCAGGCCGAGGATCCGGTCCAGCGGCTCGCCGCGGGCAGAGAGCATCAATACCGGCAGCCCGGGATGGTCGCTGCGCAATTGCTTGAGCAGTTCCAGGCCGCTGCCGTCGGGCAGCATCACATCGAGTACCACCGCGTCAGGAGCCTGATCGTCCAGGGCGCGGCGTGCGCTGTTGCCATCATGGCAGGCACTGACCTGGAAACCTTCCTGGGTCAGCCAACTGGTCAGCAGCTCGCACAGTTCGATGTCGTCGTCGATTAACAGGAGGGTGCTCATACGGGTTCAGTTTATCCACTCACGCCGCGAGCGGCGTTTGCCGCGCAGCAATCCGCCGAGAATGACGCCCAGCAGTGCTGCGCCGGCGCCGACGGCAAACCATTGTTGCCGATCGTCGAGCAAAGGCTCGGGCGCCTCGGCCTGGATTTTCTTCAGCTGCAGCTTGAGGCGTTGGTTTTCCTGGCGCAGGCGCTGTAGGAGTGCGCTACCGTCACCGCTGGCTTGCAGTTCTGCGCCCAATGCTTCGCGCTGTTGCTCGCTGGTGGCCAGACGCTGTTCGAGGGCATCGATCTGCGCTTGCTCCGCGGTAGCAGGCGGGGTTTGCTCGGCGTGCAGAGCGAGCGGCAGCAGCAATAGCGTAAACAGAAAAGACCACGGGCCTGGGCGCATCGGAACTCCTATGTCCTGTTGGGTGGTTGTCGGCAAGCAGCGACCAGCAGGCCGTTGTAAAACTACCTGCGTTGGCCCTCTTGATAAAAGAGGGGGCGTTAAAAACGGCCTCGCGTGCGAGCCCAGTCCTCTTTTGACTCGCTTCGTTCGCCCTGCGGGCCAGCCTACGGCTGTTACTCCGCTGCGGCCGTTTTTGCGGGGACGCCTAGTCTTTGTCTTGTCTGCCTCGCCTACGTTTTTCAACGGCCTGCTCGCGAATTAAGGAAGAACCAGTTTGAACGGCTTGACCAGCACCGAGGCGTAGACTCCGGCCGCGCGATAAGGGTCGGCATCGGCCCAGCCTTGGGCGGCATTCAGCGATTCGAATTCGGCAACGATCAGGCTACCGGAAAAGCCTGCCGGGCCAGGGTCGTTACTGTCGATTGCAGGATGCGGGCCGGCGAGCACCAGGCGGCCTTCGCTTTTCAGTTGTTCCAGCCGAGCGACGTGCGCGGGGCGAGCAGCCAAACGACTTTCCAGGGAGTTTTCGACATCGGTGGCGATAATGGCGTAGAGCATTTCAATCCTTAATGGCAGGTGCGCCAGTCGGCATCAGCGCAGAAAAGCAGGGCGAACTGGCAAAGTCGAGAAATTGTTTATTGCACGAAGCCCAGCTCGCTGGCGATCCAGCTCACAGAGAAAAAGCATCGCCGGAGTGCCGGGGCACAGCAAGGACTACATGCAACCCAAAACTGGGACATGGCCTTGCGCATTACTGCGCTTGGCCATGTTGGGTTGCGGCTATTTTTGCCTTGTCTCGGCGGCTTCGCCTACATTTTTCAACAGTCTAGTTAGTGATATCAGCAAGAGTTCGCCGGTGTCGGCATAATAACAAACATAAATTACCGAGAAAGCGTTGCTTATGGATGTTGATTTGCATTGTCACAGCACGGCTTCAGACGGTGCGCTTGCGCCTGCTGTGGTGGTCGCGCGGGCGTACGAACGTGGTGTGCGGCTGTTGGCGCTGACCGATCATGACACCCTGGAAGGCCTCGAGGAGGCGCGCGCCGCCGCCCAGGCGCTGGATATGCAGCTGGTCAATGGCATCGAGTTGTCCTGCACCTGGGGTGGCGCCACCATTCATGTCCTCGGTTATGCCTTCGTCAGCGATGCGCCAGCTTTGCTCCAGTCGATTGCCGAGCTGCATGAGGGGCGCTGGTTGCGTGCCGCGGAAATCAGCAAGCGCCTGGACAACAAAGGCATGCCTGGCGCTCTCGAGGGCGCGCGGGCAGTGCAGCAGGAGTTGGGCGACAGCGGCAACGCCCCGGCCCGCCCGCACTTCGCCGAGTTTCTGGTGCGTGCCGGTTACGTCAAGGATCGCGCCGAGGCCTTTCGCAAGTGGCTCGGGTCGGGCAAGTTGGGTGACGTCAAACAGCATTGGCCGACATTGCAGCAGGCCCTTGCAACCTTGCAACAAGCCGACGCCTCGATCAGCCTGGCGCACCCGTGGCAGTACGACTTTACTCGTAGTAAGCGACGCAAACTGATCGCCGATTTTGTCGCTGCCGGTGGCCATGCGCTCGAGGTGGTCAACGGCATGCAGCCAGCCGAACAGGTTGGTGGTCTGGCGATTCTGGCTCGCGAATTCGGCCTGCTGGCGAGTGCCGGCAGTGACTTTCATGCACCTGGCGACTGGTCTGAACTGGGTATGTATCGCCCTGTACCGGCAGACTTGTCGCCCCTTTGGGCGCGTTTTCAGCATGTCCAGCAGCCTACTGCAAGTTGAACAGGGAGTTAGCGTGAGTCAATTTTTCCAGGTTCACCCGGAAAACCCACAGCTGCGCCTGATCAAACAGGCGGTGGAGATCATCAGAGCCGGCGGTGTGGTGATCTATCCCACCGATTCGTCCTATGCGCTTGGTTGCCATATCGGCGACAAGAATGCGGTGGAGCGTATCCGCCGTCTGCGCCAGTTGGATGACAAACACAATTTCACCCTGGTCTGTCGCGACCTGTCGCAGATAGGCCTGTTCGCCAAGGTCGATACTGGCGCCTTTCGCTTGCTGAAGAACCATACACCGGGGCCTTACACCTTTATCCTCAGTGCCACTCGCGAAGTGCCGCGCATGCTGCTGCACCCCAAACGCCGCACCATCGGTCTGCGGGTACCGGGTCATCCGATTGCCCAGGCGTTGCTCAGCGAGCTCGGCGAGCCACTGATGAGCGTCAGCCTAATTTTGCCGGGCGAGACGCTGCCAATGAGCGATCCCTGCGAAATGCGCCAGATCCTCGAGCATCAGGTCGACCTGATCATCGACGGCGGTTTTGGCGGGTTGGAGGCCTCGACCGTCATCAATCTGGTTGACGATGAGCCGCAAATCATTCGCGTCGGCTGCGGCGATCCCACGCCTTTCGGCGAGGCCTAGAGCGTGTAAGAAACTCTCGCCTCCTGCGACCGCCTTCAAGCGCCCGCTGCTAACGTCGCACTGCGCACGCCTGGAGACGGTCTCGCTACGGCGCTCGATATTTCACAACCGCTGAGGGCCGCATCGAAGGGCGTTGCGTCGAGGCTAAATAAGCAATGCCACCAGGATAGCCACCAGCAGGATGACGATGAAGTCATTGCCACTCAGTGCACCGGCAGCCGGCAACGCGTCGATCCGCTGGGCCAAGGTGGCGACCTCCGCGGGCGTCAGCGCATCCACCCGGCGGTTGGCCAGGGTGGCGGGGACATCCATGGCTTGCAAGCGCTCCTCGACGTCGGCACGGTTGAGGAACTCACTGACTTTGTCGCGATCGGCCTGCAGGGTTTGCTCGGCGATGACTTCTTGGGTGCCGATCATGCCGGCATGGGCAGTTAGCGGCGGCAGGAACAGCAGTAATGCTGCGAGCAAAGCGATACCGAACGTTAGGCTGGGAATTTTCATGCTGTGACCCTCGACGACTAGTCTGGATTCGCGTCAAATCGTGCACTGCTGTTGGCGCGCGGTTCTGCCGTCGGCTTGGCCTGAGAGCTTGTGAAAAATCGCTCGCCTGCAGGCGCCCGCTGCTGCGTTGCGCTACGCGAATACCCAGAGGTGCTCTCGCTACGGCGCTCGATATCTTCACAATCTCTGACGCTGACGGCTTCATTAGTTATGACTGACCGTGAGTTGAAGCGGTTCCCTTATCGTTTTTCCCGCGGCGGCTTCGGGCCTAGCTATACTTCGCGTCTTGTTGATTCGCTTAGGTAGCCTGGTTTGAGCCTTGTTGATTCCGAACGCCGCGTGCTGTCCGGCATGCGTCCCAGTGGCCGTTTGCACCTTGGCCATTATCATGGCGTGCTGAAGAACTGGATCAAGTTGCAGCACGAATACGAATGCTTTTTCTGTATCGCCGACTGGCACGCGCTGACGATCAACTACCAGGATGTCGGGCAGATCTCCCCGCATGTCATGGACATGGCGGTGGATTGGCTGGCTGCCGGGGTCAGCCCCAGTTCCGCGACCTTGTTCATCCAGTCGCAAGTGCCGGAGCACGCCGAGTTGCATCTGCTGTTGTCGACGATCTGCCCGCTCAGCTGGCTGGAGCGGGTGCCGTCCTACAAGGAGCAGCAAGACCGGCTGCCAGGCAGGGAACTCGCCACCTATGGCTTTCTTGGTTATCCATTGCTGCAGGCGGCGGATATCCTGCTGTATCGCGCCGGAGTAGTGCCGGTTGGCGCCGATCAATTGGCGCATATCGAATTCGCGCGCGAAGTGGCCCGGCGCTTCAATCATCTCTATGGCCGTGAGCCCGGCTTCGAGCTGAAAGCCGAGGCGGCGATCCGCAAGCTCGGCAAGAAAACCGCCACGCTCTACAACAATTTGCGCAAGGCGTACCAGCAGCAGGGTGACGTCGAGGCCCTGGAAACCGCCAGGGCGCTGCTCAAAGAGCAGCAGAGCATCACCATCGGCGACAAGGAGCGCCTGTTCGGTTACCTGGAGGGGGGCGGCAAGGTATTGCTGCCCGAGCCCCGGCCGTTATTCAGCGATGCGCCCAAGCTGCCGGGACTGGATGGCGGCAAGATGTCCGAGTCCAGCGGCAATGCAATTTTTCTGCGTGACAGCAGTGCCGAAGTCGAAGAAAAGATCAGGCGCATGCCCACCGATCCGGCGCGGGTGCATCGGGATGACCCCGGCGATCCTGCCCGCTGCCCGGTATGGCCGCTGCACGAGATTTACACCGGTGCAGAGACGCGTACTGCGCTGCAGCAAGGCTGCAAGAGCGCCGGTATCGGTTGCCTGGACTGCAAGGGGCCATTGATCGAGGCCGTGCAGAAAGAGCTGCAGCCCTTGCAGACGCGTGCCGCCGATTACCAGGACAACCCCGAGTTGCTGCGCCGCATCCTGGCCGAGGGCGCCGAGCGCGCGCGCATTGAAGCCCGGGAAACCTTGACCGAGGTGCGTTTGGCCCTGGGTCTGAATTACCGCTGAGCAGAGGCTCCGTAAATCGATATGCACAGTCAGTCACCTGAACCGCCCGCCGACGAGCAAGCGGGCGCCCAGCAAGAACTGCCGTTCGCGTTGGTATACGGCCGGGCGGTGACCGAGATGCCGCTGGATCTGTATATCCCGCCGGACGCGCTGGAGGTGTTTCTCGAGGCCTTCGAGGGCCCCCTGGACCTGCTGCTCTACCTGATTCGCAAACAAAATATCGATGTGCTGGACATTCCCGTGGCGGAAATCACCCGGCAGTACATGGGCTATGTCGAATTGATGCAGTCGGTGCGCCTGGAGCTGGCCGCCGAGTACCTGGTGATGGCGGCGATGCTCGCCGAGATCAAGTCGCGCATGCTCCTGCCACGGTCGAGCGAGGCCCCGGAGGAGGAAGACGATCCGCGCGCCGAGCTGATTCGCCGCCTGCAGGAATACGAGCGCTACAAGGCCGCTGCCGAAGGCCTGGATGGGCTGCCGCGGGTCGGCCGCGACCTGACGGTGCCGCGCCTGGAGGCGCCGCAGGCGCTGGCGCGCAAGCTGCTGCCGGAGGTCGCTCTGGAGGAGCTGTTGTTGTCGATGGCGCAGGTGCTGCGCCGCGCCGATATGTTCGAGAGTCACCAGGTCAGCCGGGAGACGCTGTCGACCCGCGAGCGCATGAGCGAAGTGCTGGAGCGCCTCAAGGGCGGGGCCTTCGTGCCTTTTGTCGAGCTCTTCACGGCCGAGGAGGGGCGTCTGGGCGTGGTGGTGACCTTTATGGCGGTGCTCGAGCTGATCAAGGAATCGCTGGTCGAGCTGGTGCAGAATGAAGCCTTTGGACCCATCCACGTGCGTGCGCGAGCCGAATGAGCATGAACCTGAGCAATCCCCGCGACCTGGCCAGCCTGCTGGAAGCCTTCTTGTTCGCCTCCGGCAAGCCGCAATCGCTGGAGCGGCTGTACGAGCTGTTCGAAGAGGCGGAGCGTCCCGAGCCTGCGGTGTTCAAAAAAGCCCTGGAGCGGCTGCGCCAGTCCTGCGAAGGGCGTGCCTTCGAGCTGGTCGAGGTGGCTTCCGGCTACCGCCTACAGGTACGCGAGACCTACGCGCCCTGGGTCGGACGCTTGTGGGAGGAGCGCCCGCAGCGTTATTCGCGCGCCATGCTGGAGACCCTGGCGCTGATTGCCTACCGCCAACCGATTACCCGCGGCGAGATCGAGGATATTCGCGGCGTGGCGGTCAACAGCCACATTGTCAAAACCCTGCTGGAGCGCGAGTGGATCCGTGTGGTCGGTCACCGCGACGTGCCGGGCAAACCGGCGATGCTGGCGACCACCAAGGCGTTTCTCGATCACTTCAACCTGAAGAGTCTCGACCAACTCCCCCCGCTGGCGGCCCTGCGTGAGCTAGAGCCCGAACCCATGCTGGCCTTCGATGACGAGCTTGCCGCGCCGCAAAGCCTGCAGGCCCGCGCCGACCTGGCGCTGGCCGATGAACCGATAGTGGAGGCGAGCGAGGAAACCAGCTTCGGCAGCCTGCTGGCCGAACTGGACTCCATGGAGCAGGGCTTGAAGACCGATTTCGATGATTTTTCCGTCGCCGACGGCGACGAACTGACCGAGGCGGCGGACGAAGAAGAACTGCCGCGTCATAGCTAGCCCGGATTGCATCCGGGCTGCGGCTAGCAATGCCGTTGTGGATGCACCGGCTGTCGAAAAGCCTGGGCATCGCTCGTCTGCCGGCTAGTCTAATGCCGTGCGGACAGATCGCGTTTCGCGTATGATCCGCGGCCATTCGACGACTTGCTGTCGTCCATCACTAGAGATACACCGGGAGGTGCCCAGATGAGTGAATCCGAAGAATACAGTCCAGCCGGCGAGAAACTGCAGAAAGTCATGGCGCGCATGGGCCTGGCTTCACGCCGCGAAATCGAAGGCTGGATCAGCGCCGGCCGGGTCAAGGTCAATGGTGCGGTTGCCGGCCTCGGCCAGCGTGTAGACCTGCACGATGCCATCGCCATCGATGGCCGTCTGATCAAGCGCGAAGAAGCCGCCGAAAGCGTGCGCCGCGTGATCATCTATAACAAGCCCGAAGGCGAGATCTGCACCCGCGACGACCCCGAAGGTCGCCCGACCGTGTTCGACCGCCTGCCGCGGCCGAAAGAGGGCCGGTGGATCAACATCGGGCGCCTCGACATCAATACCACCGGTTTGTTGATGTTCACCACCGACGGTGAACTGGCCAACCGCCTGATGCATCCCTCCTACCAGATGGACCGCGAGTACGCCGTGCGCGTGCGCGGCGAAGTCGACGAGGAGATGATCGAGCGGCTGAAAGCCGGGGTGATGCTCGAAGACGGCCCGGCCAAGTTCACCGATATCAAGGTGGCGCCGGGCGGTGTGGGCTTCAACCACTGGTATCACTGCGTGGTGATGGAAGGTCGTAACCGCGAAGTGCGCCGCCTGTGGGAATCCCAGGGCCTGGTGGTCAGCCGCTTGAAGCGCGTGCGCTTCGGGCCGGTATTTATCACCTCGGACCTGACCATGGGCCGCTGGCGCGAAATGAGCCAGCGCGAAGTGGATATTCTCAGTGAGGAAGTCGGTCTCAAGTCGGTCGCCTTGCCGGACATGAAAGAGAAGACCCGCGACAAGCTCGAGCGTCTGCAGCGCAAATCGGCCAAGCCGGTCGGTCGCGGCGAGCGTCCACAGCGCACTCTGCGTCCAGCCCATGGTGCTTCGGTGCCCGCTGAGCGTAGCGGTTCCGGGCGTACGCAGCGCGGCGAAGCTGGCGAGCGTGTCGTGCGCCCCCCGCGTGGCGAAGGTGGGGAGCGTGTTGTACGTACTCCGCGCAGCGAAGCTGGCGATCATGCCGTGCGTACCCCGCGCCCGCCACGCGCAGACAAGGGCCGTACGGAGCAGAGTCGTCCGGCTCCGGGCAAGGGGACGCCAGTCGCCGAGCGGCCGCGGGATGTCAACAAGAAGACTCCGAGCAAGTCCAAGCCTGTGCGTCCGGGCGTCGAGCTGAGCGAGCGCCCTGGGCGCAAGCCGGCCGCCCCAGCCAAGCGCCGCAGCCAGCCGGCGGGCGAAGGGCAGCGTCCAGGTTTTGGTCGTGGTGCGCGCAAGCCGCAGTAGTGGGCTGAGGTAGCGCGATCTTGGGATCGTAAAAAAGGGACTCGATTGAGTCCCTTTTTTATGGGCAGTGTCTAGTCCTGAAATAGGTTTACACCTTTTCAGGACTAGACACTGCTTTTAGCCGGCCATGCTCAGGCGATTGCGCCCTTCGCGCTTGGCTACATAGAGTGCGCTATCGGCGCGCCGCAACAGGCTTTCCGCCGACTCGCCCGCCAGCAGGCTGGCACAGCCGAGGCTGATGGACACCTCGATCGTTCGACCCTGGGCCAGGCATTGCAGTTCTTGCACGGCATGACGCAGGCGCTCGCCGACCATGGCGGCGGCTTCGCGGCAGGTTCCCGAGAGCAGTACGAGAAATTCTTCGCCGCCATAGCGGAACACCATGTCGACATTGCGCAGCTGGTTTTTCAGCGTGGCGGCCACGTCGATCAATACCTCGTCGCCGATGCTATGGCCGTGGTTGTCGTTGATCCGCTTGAAATGGTCGAGGTCGAGCATCAGCAGCGAGAGTGGTTGCTGGTTGCGTTGCGCCAGATCGATTTCACGCTGCAGAATCTGATCCATGGCAATGCGGTTGCCGGTGTTGGTCAGCGGGTCGCGCAGCGCGCTCTGGACCGCTGCGCGGTAGAGCAGGGCATTGCGCAGCGGGAACAGCAAGCTGGCCAGCAGGGACTCCAGTTGGCCGAGCTCCTCGTCGCTGAAGCGCTGCTGACGGCGGAAAACCAGTTCGCCGAGGTATTCGCCTTCATGGCTCAGTCGGTAACCGGCCGAGTGGCTGGCGCGTTCGCCCAGCTCCAGGCGCAGGTCGGCGGTCGGCTGTTGGTAGGTCAGGGCATTGAGCGGCACCAGGCTTTGCACGGCAGTGAAGAACAGCTTGAGGATGCGCTCGGCATCCAGGCTGGTCTGCAGCTGCATGCCGAGTTGCTGGCGCAGCTGGGCCAGGCTGATCGGGCGCAGGGACGGCGCGCGATTGCCGGAAAAGCCCAGGCGCTGAAGCTTGGCCGTATCGAAATTGATGGTGTTGGTCTGGCTGGGGGTAACCATAAATGCTGAGCCTCTGGCGCATTGATGCGGCAACACTGGCTATAGAGCGAATTTCATGCCAGAGGGTTCAGGAAATATGAAAATTATTTGAAGTCAGTCACTTACGCCGTTTTTTTGCGGCTAATGGCCAGTATCGGCAGTGCCGTTGCCGCAGCGGCCGGCAAACGGTTGCCGGTCGGTGGGTGTTTCGCCATTTTTCTGCCGCTTCGCTGGCCGATTGTCGGCATTACTGGGCGTCGAATGCCTGGCCATTGACGCCGCTGCTGTCGGGGCCCATCAGGTAGAGATAGACCGGCATTATGGCCTCGGGTAGCGGATTGTTCTCCGGGTTTTCACCTGGATAAGCCTGGGCGCGCATGTCGGTGCGGGTTGCGCCCGGGTTGACGCTGTTGGCACGTACCGGCGCCACGCCCTCGACCTCATCGGCCAGCACTTGCATCAGGCCCTCGGTGGCGAACTTGGAGACCGCATAGGCGCCCCAGTAGGCGCGGCCTTTGCGTCCGACGCTGCTCGAGGTGAATACCACCGAGGCATCGCTGGAGAGTTTCAGCAGCGGCAGCAGGGTGCTGGTGAGCATGAAGGTGGCGTTGACGTTGACCTGCATCACGCGCATGAAGTTGTCACCGGAGAGCTGCTCCAGCGGTGTGCGCGGGCCGACGATCGAGGCGTTGTGCAGCAGGCCGTCGAGCTTGCCGAATTCGCGTTCGATCATTGCGGCCAGTTCGTCGTACTGGTGTGGCAGGGCGGTTTCCAGGTTGAGCGGGATCACGGCGGGCTGCGGGTGGCCGGCGGCCACGATGCTGTCGTAGACCCGGTTGAGGTTGGCTTCGGTCTTGCCCAGCAGCAGCACGGTCGCCCCATGGGCGGCAAAGGTCTGTGCGGCGGCGGCGCCGATTCCGCGGCCGGCGCCGGTGACCAGTATCACCCGATCCTTGAGCAGGTCGGGGCGGGCAGAATATTGGAACATGGGGGCTCCTTCGGAGGATGGGTGGATCGGGCCGTGAAGGCCGGGCGCACTATCTAGGGCGGGTTAGCGCAGCGTGACCCGCCACAGTCGTTGTCGGTATCGCTGGCGGGTTACGCCGCTTCATGGCTAACCCGCCCTGCGGGTCTTGCAGCTGCTGCGTCAGCAGCCGCCCAGCGCCCGTTCGAGTACCGCTCGCAATTCCAGTGGGTGGTCGACCACCACGTCGGCGCCCCAGTTTCTCGGGTTGTCCTCCGGGTGAATATAGCCATAGGTCACCGCCGCGGTTCTGGTGCCGGCGGCGCGGCCCGACTCGATATCGCGCAGGTCGTCGCCGACGAACAGGACGCTGGTCGGGTCCAGGCCCAGCTGGCTGCAGGCAAGAGTCATCGGTTCCGGGTCGGGTTTGCTGTTGGTCACATGATCCGGGCAGATCAGGATGGCGGAGCGCTCGGCCAGGCCGAGTTGCTGCATGATCGGTTCGGCGAAGCGCAGCGGCTTGTTGGTCACCACGCCCCAGATCAGCTTGGCCTGCTCGATGTCGGCGAGCAGCTCCTGGATGCCGTCGAAAGGGCGGGTCAGCACCGCGCAGTGATCCTGGTAGCGCTCGAGAAACTCCAGGCGCAGCGCCTCGAACTGCTCGGCCAGTGGATCCATGGCGAAGCTCGCGGCGACCATGGCGCGGGCTCCGCCGGAAATCTGATCGCGGATCAGCTTGTCGTCCACGGCCGCCAGGCCGCGTTCGGCACGCATCGCCTGGCAGATGGCAATAAAGTCCGGGGCACTGTCGAGCAGGGTGCCATCCATATCGAAAAGAACTGCGCGCAAACGCATCAGGCCTCCTTGAGCGTCTGGATCATGTAGTTGACGTCGACATCCGCTTGCAGTTTGTAGTGTTTGGTCAGCGGGTTGTAGGTCAGGCCGATGATGTCCTTGACTTGCAGGCCGGCTTCGCGGCTCCAGGCGCCCAGCTCCGAGGGGCGGATGAATTTCTTGAAGTCATGGGTGCCGCGCGGCAGCAGGCGCAGCAGGTATTCCGCGCCTATCACCGCGAACATATAGGCCTTGGGGTTGCGGTTGATGGTGGAGAAGAATACCTGGCCGCCGGGTTTGACCAGGGTGTGGCAGGCGCGGATCACCGAGGCCGGATCCGGGACGTGTTCGAGCATTTCCAGGCAGGTGACCACGTCGAACTGCTCGGGCATTTCGCTGGCCAGGGCTTCGGCGGTGATCTGTCGGTACTGCACCGAGACGCCGGATTCCAACTGGTGCAACTGAGCCACGGCCAGGGGCGCTTCGCCCATGTCGATGCCGGTTACCTCGGCACCGCGCTGGGCCATGGCTTCGCTGAGGATGCCGCCGCCGCAGCCGATGTCGAGTATCTTCTTGCCGGCCAGGCTGACGCGCTCTTCAATCCAGTTGACCCGCAGTGGATTGATGTCGTGCAGGGGTTTGAATTCGCTTTCGCGGTCCCACCAGCGGTGGGCGAGGGCTTCGAATTTGGCGATTTCGGCGTGATCGACGTTGCTCATATTTTTCTCGGGTAAAAGCTGAAAGCGGGAGGCCTGAGGCGCGTTGCGCCATGTTGCCAGTTTCTCGCGGTGGAGTGGGCGCCTCTTGGCGCGCCAATATATGTCAGTTTGTCGCAGTCCGCAGGCGCCAGCTTGCCGGCAAGGACTGGGCGTCCCCTCGATTCCTGCCCGTTATCTATGTGTTCTATTGCTTGCCGGCGATCTTCGCTCCCCAGGCGCGGGCGTTGGCGATGATCCGTTGTTCGTCCAGGCGCGTCAGTCGGCCGCCGTCGAGCAGGTGCTTGCCGCCGACCCAGACATCCTCGACGCAGTCGCGGTTGCAGGTGTAGATCAGTTGCGAAACCGGGTCGTAGATCGGCTGCTGGGCCAGGCCAGACAGATTGAATGCCACCAGATCGGCGGCTTTGCCGACTTCCAGCGAGCCGATCCGATCGTCCAGGCCGAGGGCGCGTGCGCCATTCAGGGTTGCCATGCGCAGTGCCCGATGTGCGTCCAGGGCGCTGGCCGAGCCGGCCACGGCTTTGGCCAGCAGGGCGGCCGTGCGGGTTTCGCCGAGCAGGTCCAGGTCGTTGTTGCTGGCGGCGCCGTCGGTGCCGATGGCCACATTGATCCCGGCCTGCCAGAGCTGTTCTACCGGGCAGAAGCCGCAGGCCAGCTTGAGATTGGACTCCGGGCAATGGATCACGCTGCTGTTGCTGACCACCAGCAGCGCCAGATCCTCATCATCGATCTGGGTCATGTGCACGGCCTGGAAGCGCGGGCCGAGCAGGCCGAGTCGCGCCAGTCGCGCCAGCGGTCGCTCGCCATGCTGTTGCAGGCTCTGCTGTACCTCGAAGGCGGTTTCATGCACGTGCATATGGATGCCGGCATCCAGTTCCTCGGCGAGCAGGCGGATGTTCTCCAGCTTGTCGTCGCTCACCGTGTAGGGGGCGTGGGGGCCGAAGGCGACGCTCAGGCGCGGGTGATGCTTGAGGTCATCGAACAGCGCCAGCCCTTTGCGCAGGGCTTCGTCGGCATCGCGGGCGCCGGGAATGGGGAAATCCAGTACCGGAATGGTTATCTGGGCGCGAATGCCGCTCCTGTGCACCATCTCGCTGGCCACTTCGGGAAAGAAGTACATGTCCGAAAAGCAGGTGATGCCGCCCTTGAGTTGCTCGGCGATGGCCAGTTCGGTGCCGTCCAGGATGAACTGCTCGTCGACCCACTTGGCCTCGGCGGGCCAGATGTGTTGCTCCAGCCAGTTGTTCAGCGGCAACTCATCGGCCATGCCGCGGAACAGGCTCATGGCCGCATGGCCATGGGCATTGACCAGGCCCGGCGCCAGCAGTCGTCCGGGCAGTTCACGGACTTCCAGAGCCTTGTGCTTGAGCGCTTCGGCTCGCGGCGCGATCAGGGCGATGCGTCCGTCGCGGATGCCCAGGCCATGCTCGTGCAGCACCACTCCCGCAGGCTCGACCGGCACCAGCCAGGTTGGGAGTAGGAGGAGGTCGAGAGGGGCGTGGGGCATGCCTGGGCTTCCTGTGAGTATCTAAGAGGCTGAGTTTATAGGGGAACGGCGTGCGCTTGAAGCTGCGCAGCCAGTAAGTCGCAAAGGTAAGCGGCAAGTAAGAGCGAGAACGCGTGACGAGGCGCGGCTGTCGGCCCGGGAGCCGATTCGCTTGCAGCTTGCAGCTGCTTTTCTCTTGCCGCTGCTTCTCTGCGTATAATGCTCGGCTTTTTCGGGGCGGGGTGGGTCATGCGCGAGCAGTTGCTAGCGGCGGAGAAGGTTCAGGCCATTGATTGGCGCGATGGCACTCTGTATTTGCTCGATCAGCGTGTGTTGCCGTTCGAGGAAACCTGGCATGCCTGCCATTCGGCAGCGGCCGTAGCCGAGGCGATTCGCCTGATGGTGGTGCGCGGCGCACCGGTCATCGGTATCAGTGCGGCCTTTGGCGTGGTGCTCGGCGCGCGTGCGCGGCTGGCCGAGGGTGGGGATTGGCGTTCGGCCCTGGAGGCCGACTTCAAAGTGCTGGCCGACTCGCGACCCACCGCAGTCAATCTGTTCTGGGCGCTCAATCGAATGCGCGAACGCCTGGCGCGTATTAAGGAAGGTGACGATCCGCTTGCGCTGCTGGAGAGCGAGGCGCTGGGTATTCATCAGAGCGACCGTGAAGCCAACCTGACCATGGCGCAGCTCGGCGTCGACCTGATTCGCAAGCATCAGGGCAATCAGCAGAACCTGTTGACCCACTGCAATGCCGGCGCCCTGGCCACTGGCGGCTTCGGTACGGCGCTGGGGGTGATTCGCGCAGCCTATCTGGAAGGCTTGGTCGAGCGCGTCTATGTCGACGAAACCCGTCCCTGGCTGCAAGGTTCGCGCCTGACCGCCTGGGAGTTGGCTGGCGAAGGCATTCCGGTCAGCCTGAATGTCGATTCGGCCGCCGCGCACCTGATGAAGACCCGCGGTATCACCTGGATCATCGTCGGTGCCGACCGGATTGCCGCCAATGGCGATGTGGCGAACAAGATCGGCACTTACCAGTTGGCGGTCAATGCCATGCACCACGGCGTGCGCTTCATGGTGGTGGCGCCGAGCTCGACCATCGACATGGCGCTGGAAAGTGGCGACGACATCCCTCTCGAGGAGCGTGATGCCAGCGAGTTGCTGGAACTCAACGGGCAGCGTGTGGCGGCGGGGGTGGATGCACTCAATCCGGTATTCGATGTGACCCCGGCCGACCTGATCGATTTTATCGTCACCGAGAAGGGCGTGGTCGAGCGGCCGGACCTGGCGAAAATGACCAGGCTGATGTGCCGCAAGCGTCTGCATTGAGCGTGTCGCGGCTGGCCGGCGGGTGTTGCTGCGGCGGTTGGCTGGGGATAGGTGCGGGGCGCCGGTTGTGGTAATATTCGGCCGTTTTCAGGGGCGCTGGCAACGGTCGCCTTAACTGCGCAGATACATGGCATAACTCATTGATTTGTCGTGAGTCGCTGCTGGCCTAGGGCCGCGCGGCACGCTTCGCCTCGTTCGGGATGAATGGTGCGGAGTATCACCAGAAAAAGGAACCAGGCTACTCATGGGCGAACTGGCCAAAGAAATCCTCCCGGTCAATATCGAAGACGAACTGAAGCAGTCCTACCTCGACTACGCGATGAGCGTAATCGTCGGGCGTGCCCTGCCGGATGCGCGCGATGGCTTGAAGCCCGTGCACCGTCGGGTGCTCTTTGCAATGAGTGAGTTGGGCAACGACTGGAACAAGGCATACAAGAAGTCCGCCCGCGTGGTCGGTGACGTGATCGGTAAGTACCACCCGCATGGCGATACCGCGGTGTACGACACCATCGTGCGCATGGCTCAGCCCTTCTCCCTGCGCTACCTGCTGGTGGATGGTCAGGGCAACTTCGGTTCGGTGGACGGCGACAACGCCGCCGCCATGCGTTACACCGAAGTGCGCATGACCAAGCTGGCCCACGAGCTGCTGGCCGACCTGCACAAGGAAACCGTCGACTGGGTGCCGAACTACGACGGCACCGAGATGATTCCGGCGGTGATGCCGACCAAGGTGCCCAACCTGCTGGTCAACGGTTCCAGCGGCATCGCCGTGGGCATGGCCACCAACATTCCGCCGCACAACCTCACGGAAGTGATCAACGGCTGCCTGGCGCTGATCGACAACTCCGAGCTGACGGTCGATGAGCTGATGCAGTACATCCCGGGGCCGGACTTCCCGACCGCGGCGATCATCAACGGCCGCGCCGGCATCATCGAGGCCTATCGCACCGGTCGCGGGCGCATCTATATGCGCGCGCGGGCGATCATCGAAGACATCGACAAGGTCGGCGGTCGTCAGCAGATCATCGTCAGCGAGTTGCCGTACCAGCTGAACAAGGCGCGGCTGATCGAGAAGATCGCCGAGCTGGTTAAAGAGAAGAAGCTCGAAGGCATCACCGAGCTGCGTGACGAGTCCGACAAGGACGGCATGCGTATCGTCATCGAGTTGCGCCGCGGCGAAGTGCCGGAAGTGGTGCTCAACAACCTCTATGCCCAGACCCAGATGCAGAGCGTGTTCGGCATCAACGTGGTGGCGCTGATCGATGGCCAGCCGAAAGTCCTGAATCTCAAGGACATGCTCGAAGCCTTCGTCCTGCACCGACGTGAAGTGGTCACCCGGCGCACCGTGTTCGAGCTGCGCAAGGCGCGTGAGCGTGGGCACATCCTCGAAGGCCAGGCCGTTGCGCTGTCCAACATCGACCCGGTGATCGCCTTGATCAAGGCTTCGCCGACCCCGGCCGAAGCCAAGTCCGCGCTGATTGCCACCGCCTGGGAATCCACTGCGGTGGAAGCCATGGTCGAGCGCGCCGGCGCCGATTCCTGCCGTCCGGAAACCCTCGAACCGCAATATGGTCTGCGCGACGGCAAGTATTACCTGTCGCCCGAACAGGCCCAGGCCATTCTGGAATTGCGCCTGCACCGCCTGACCGGTCTGGAGCACGAGAAGCTGCTGGCCGAATACCAGGAAATTCTCACCCAGATCGGCGAGCTGATCCGCATCCTCACCAGCGCCGTGCGCCTGATGGAAGTGATTCGCGAAGAGCTGGAAGCGGTCAAGGCTGAGTTCGGCGATGCCCGCCGTACCGAGATTCTCGACGCCCGTCTGGACCTGACCCTGGGTGACCTGATCACCGAAGAAGAGCGGGTGGTGACCATCTCCCACACCGGTTACGCCAAATCGCAGCCACTGAGCGCCTATCAGGCTCAGCGTCGCGGCGGTAAGGGCAAGTCGGCCACCGGCATCAAGGATGAGGACTACATCGCTCACCTGTTGGTCGCCAACAGTCACTCCACTCTGTTGCTGTTCTCCAGCAAGGGCAAGGTGTACTGGCTGAAGACCTACGAGATTCCCGAGGCCTCGCGTGCCGCCCGTGGTCGTCCGCTGGTCAATCTGTTGCCGCTGGATGAGGGCGAGTACATCACCACCATGCTGCAGATCGATCTGGAAGCCCTGCAGCAGAGTGCCGGTGCCGATGACGAGCTGGACGACGCCGACGATGCGCTGATCGAGGGTGAGGTGGTCGAAGCCGACGAGGCGGTCGAGGCCGAGGAAATCGACGGCGAAACGGCGGAACTGGTGGCTGAACCCACCGGCGCCTACATCTTCATGGCCACCGCTTTCGGTACGGTGAAGCGGGCCCCGCTGGCGCAATTCAGCCGGCCACGTTCCAGCGGCCTGATCGCCCTGAAACTCAAGGAAGGCGACACCCTGATCGCCGCCGCCATCACTGACGGCTCCACCGAGGTCATGCTGTTCTCCGAGGCCGGCAAGGTGATTCGTTTCGCCGAGAGCGCGGTGAAGGTCAGGAACCGTGTCGCGGGAGGTATTCGCGGCATGCGGCTGGGCAAGGGGCAGCAGTTGATCTCCATGTTGATTCCCGAGTCGGGGGCGCAGATTCTCACCGCCTCCCAGCGTGGTTTCGGCAAACGCACGCCGTTGAGCAAGTTCCCCCGTCGCGGACGCGGCGGCCAGGGCGTGATCGCCATGGTCAGCAACGAACGTAACGGCAAGCTGGTTGGCGCCGTGCAGGTGTTCGACGACGAGGAAATCATGCTGATTTCCGACCAGGGCACCCTGGTGCGGACCCGCGTAGGCGAAGTCTCCAGCCTGGGTCGTAACACCCAGGGCGTGACCCTTATCAAGCTGGCCAAGGATGAAAAGCTGGTCGGTCTCGAGCGGGTGCAGGAGCCTTCGGCCGAGGACGACGAGGAGCTGCTGGAAGATGGGTTGCTGGAAGGCGATGCCGTCGAGGCTTCGGATGCTGCCGCTGACGAGAGTCCAGCCAGCGAAGAGTGATCGGCATGAGCGAGGCTGGACCTCGCTCGTTACAGCGTTGGATTCGACGACTGACCGGCAGTGGTCAGTCGTCCAACAATTGAGCGAGAGTGGATGTGAGCAAGCGAGCCTATAACTTCTGCGCCGGCCCGGCCGCGCTTCCTGAAGCTGTTCTGCAACGCGCCCAGGCGGAGCTCCTCGACTGGCAGGGTAAAGGCCTGTCGGTGATGGAGATGAGTCACCGCAGCGACGACTACATGGGCATTGCCGCCAAGGCCGAACAGGACCTGCGCGACCTGCTCGCCATCCCCTCCAACTATAAGGTGCTGTTCCTGCAGGGCGGCGCCAGCCAGCAGTTCGCCGAGATTCCGCTCAACCTGCTGCCGGAAGACGGCGTCGCCGACTATATCGACACCGGCATCTGGTCGAAGAAGAGCATCGACGAGGCGCGGCGCTATGGCAACATCAACGTCGCCGCCAGCGCCAAGCCCTACGACTACTTCGCCATTCCTGGGCAGAACGACTGGCAGCTGTCGAAAGATGCCGCGTACCTGCACTACACGCCGAACGAGACCATCGGCGGCCTGGAGTTCGACTGGATTCCCGAAGTCGCTGACGTGCCGCTGGTGGCGGACATGTCTTCGGACATCCTCTCGCGGCCGATCGACGTATCGAAATTCGGCCTGATCTACGCCGGTGCGCAGAAGAACATCGGCCCGTCCGGGCTGGTCGTCGTCATCGTCCACGAGGACCTGCTCGGCCGCGCCCGCAGCGTCTGCCCGACCATGCTCAATTACCAGGTCGCCGCGGACAACGGCTCGATGTACAACACCCCGGCGACCTTTTCCTGGTACCTCTCGGGCCTGGTGTTCGAGTGGTTGAAGGAGCAGGGCGGCGTCGAAGGCATGGAACAGCGCAACCGCGCCAAGAAAGAGCTGCTCTACGGCGCCATCGACAGCAGCGGGCTGTATAGCAACCCGATTGCGCTCAACGCCCGCTCCTGGATGAACGTGCCTTTCCGCCTGGCCGATGAACGCCTGGACAAGCCGTTCCTCGCCGGTGCCGAGGCCCGCAGCCTGCTCAATCTGAAGGGCCATCGTTCGGTTGGCGGCATGCGTGCCTCCATCTATAACGCCGTGGGCCTGGATGCCGTCGAGGCGCTGGTCGCTTACATGGCCGAATTCGAGAAGGAACACGGCTGATGACGGATGTAATCTCCGAACAGGAACTGCAAGCCCTGCGCCTGCGCATCGACAACCTCGATGAAAAAATCCTCGAGCTGATCAGCGACCGCGCGCGCTGCGCCGAAGAGGTGGCACGGGTCAAAATGCTCGCCTTGCCGCAAGGCGAGAAGCCGGTGTTCTACCGCCCCGAACGCGAAGCCCAGGTGCTCAAGCGCATCATGGAGCGCAACCAGGGGCCGCTGGGCAACGAGGAAATGGCCCGGCTGTTCCGCGAGATCATGTCCTCCTGCCTGGCCCTGGAGAACCCGCTGAAGGTCGCGTACCTCGGTCCGGAAGGCACCTTCAGCCAGGCCGCGGCGATGAAGCATTTCGGCCATGCGGTGATCAGCGTGCCCATGGCGGCGATCGACGAGGTGTTCCGCGAGGTGGCCGCCGGTGCGGTGAACTTCGGCGTGGTGCCGGTGGAAAACTCCACCGAGGGCGCGATCAATCACACCCTCGACAGCTTCCTCGAGCACGACATGGTGATCTGCGGCGAAGTCGAGCTGCGCATCCACCATCATCTGCTGGTCGGCGAAACCACCAAGGTCGACAAGATCACCCGCATCTATTCTCACGCCCAGTCCCTGGCCCAGTGCCGCAAGTGGCTGGATGCGCATTACCCGAACGTCGAGCGCGTGGCGGTGTCGAGCAACGCCGATGCGGCCAAGCGGGTCAAGAGCGAGTGGAACAGTGCGGCGATCGCCGGCGACATGGCGGCCAGCCTGTATGGGCTGAGCAAACTGGCGGAAAAGATCGAGGACCGCCCGGACAACTCCACGCGCTTCTTGATCATCGGCAGCCAGGAAGTGCCGCCGACCGGCGACGACAAGACCTCGATCATCGTCTCCATGCGCAACAAGCCGGGCGCGTTGCACGAGTTGCTGGTGCCGTTCCATAACAACGGCATCGACCTGACCCGCATCGAAACGCGCCCGTCGCGCAGCGGCAAGTGGACCTATGTGTTCTTCATCGATTTCGTCGGCCATCACCGCGATCCGCTGATCAAGGATGTGCTGGAGAAGATCAATCAGGAAGCCGTGGCGCTGAAAGTGCTGGGTTCCTACCCGAAAGCGGTACTTTAAAAGCAGTTACGGCCGCTTGGGTGATGCATGAGCGGGAGTGCTTTTTTGTAGGAGCGGCTTCAGCCGCGAAATTCGCGGCTTCAGCCGCTCCTACAGGGAAAGCAGGCCTTAAACCTGTGCAAAACCTGCTTGGGCGTAACCTGCAGTTCGAGGTTTTGCTATGACCGATTTCCTCGCCCTGGCCCAGCCAGGCGTGCAAAAGCTGTCGCCCTATGTGCCGGGCAAGCCGGTGGATGAGTTGGCCCGCGAGCTGGATCTGGATCCGGCCAGCATCGTCAAGCTGGCCAGCAATGAAAACCCGTTGGGCCCCAGCCCGAAGGTGTTGCAGGCGATTCGTGACGAGCTGGCCGAGCTGACCCGTTATCCCGATGGCAACGGCTTCGCCCTGAAAAGCCTGCTGGCCGAGCGCTGCGGCGTCCAGACCGGCCAGGTCACCCTGGGTAACGGTTCCAACGATATTCTCGAGCTGGTGGCGCGGGCCTATCTGGCGCCCGGTCTGAATGCGGTGTTCAGCGAGCATGCCTTTGCCGTCTACCCGATCGCCACCCAGGCGGTCGGTGCGCAGGGCAAGGTGGTGCCGGCCAGGGAGCATGGCCACGACCTGCAGGCCATCCTGGCTGCCATCGACGTCGATACCCGGGTGGTGTTCATCGCCAATCCGAACAACCCGACCGGCACCTGGTTCGGTCCGCAGGCGCTGGACGATTTCCTCGCCCGTGTGCCGGGCAATGTGCTGGTGGTTCTCGACGAGGCCTATATCGAGTACGCCGAAGGCGATGAGCTGCCGGACGGCCTCGATTATCTGGCCAGGTACGAGAATCTGCTGGTCTCGCGCACCTTCTCCAAGGCCTATGGCCTGGCGGCGTTGCGCGTCGGTTACGCCATCAGTTCGGCGCAGATCGCCGATGTGCTCAACCGTGTGCGTCAGCCGTTCAACGTCAACAGCCTGGCCCTGGCGGCCGCCTGTGCGGCGTTCGACGATGCCGAGTACCTGGCGCAGAGTCGTCGGGTCAATGCGGCCGGCATGGCGCAGCTGGAGGCGGGGTTCCGCGCGCTGGGGCTGGGCTGGATCCCGTCCAGGGGCAACTTCATCGCCGTCGACCTCGGTCGCGAGTCCATGCCGCTTTATCAGGCGCTGTTGCGCGAAGGCGTGATCGTGCGGCCGGTGGCCAATTACGGCATGCCGACCTACCTGCGTGTCTCCATCGGTTTGCCCGAAGAGAACGGCCGTTTCCTCGAAGCGCTGGCCAAGGTGCTGGACGCGTGAGCGAAGCGAAAAGCGCTGTCACCAAGGCGCAACCCTGTACGCCTATGATCGGCCGCCTGGTGGTGATCGGTCTCGGCCTGATCGGCGGTTCCTTCGCCAAGGGCTTGCGTGAGCGCGGCCTGTGCCGGGAAGTGGTGGGGGTCGATCTCGATCCGCAGTCGCGTCGCCTGGCCGTGGAACGGGGGGTGGTCGACCGCTGCGAAGAGCAGTTGGCCGCCGCCTGTCAGGGCGCCGAGGTGATCCAGCTGGCGGTGCCGATCCTGGCCATGGAAAAACTCCTGCTGGAACTGGCCAAGCTCGACCTGGGCGATGCGGTGCTCACCGATGTCGGCAGCGCCAAGGGCAATGTGGTGCGCGCCGCGCGTCTGGCCTTCGGCGAGATGCCTGCGCGTTTCGTGCCGGGCCATCCGATTGCCGGCTCCGAGCAAAGCGGGGTGGAGGCCGCCAATGCCGCGCTGTTCCGCCGGCATAAGGTGATCTTGACGCCGCTTGCGCAAACCGACCCGCAGGCCCTGCAGCTGGTCGACCGGCTCTGGCGCGAACTGGGGGCCAAGGTCGAGCATATGCAGGTCGAACACCATGATCAGGTGCTCGCCGCGACCAGCCATCTGCCGCATTTATTGGCGTTCGGTCTGGTCGACTCGCTGGCCAAGCGCAGCGAGAATCTGGAGATTTTCCGCTACGCTGCCGGCGGCTTTCGCGATTTCACGCGGATTGCCGGCAGTGACCCGGTGATGTGGCACGACATCTTTCTCGCCAACCGCGAGGCCGTGCTGCATACCCTGGATCTATTTCGCGGCGACCTCGACGCCTTGCGCGATGCGGTCGACGCTGGGGACGGCCATCAGCTGCTGGGGGTGTTTACCCGCGCTCGTGTGGCCCGCGAACATTTCAGCAAAATTCTAGCCCGACGGGCCTATGTGGACGCTATGCATTCGAATGATCTGATTTTTCTGGCTAATCCCGGTGGCAAGCTCTCCGGGCGGATTCGTGTTCCGGGCGACAAGTCCATCTCGCACCGCTCGATCATGCTCGGTTCGCTGGCCGAAGGCACGACCGAGGTCGAAGGCTTTCTCGAGGGCGAAGATGCCCTGGCCACCCTGCAGGCCTTCCGCGACATGGGGGTGGTGATCGAAGGCCCGCACCATGGCCGGGTGACCATCCATGGCGTCGGTCTGCACGGCCTGCAGGCGCCGCCCGGGCCTATCTACCTGGGCAACTCGGGTACTTCCATGCGCCTGCTCGCCGGCTTGCTGGCCGGGCAGTCGTTCGACAGCACCCTGACTGGCGATACCTCGCTGTCCAAGCGGCCGATGAACCGGGTGGCCCGGCCGCTGCGCGAGATGGGGGCGGTGATCGAAACCGCTGCCGAAGGGCGTCCGCCGTTGACCATTCGCGGCGGCCAGCGCCTGAGCGGCATGCACTACGAGATGCCGGTGGCCAGCGCCCAGGTAAAATCCTGCCTGTTGCTGGCCGGCTTGTATGCGGCGGGGCAGACCTCGGTGACCGAGCCGGCGCCGACCCGTGACCACACCGAGCGCATGCTGCGCGGTTTCGGCTACCCGGTGGCGGTCGAGGGCAGTACGGCCAGCGTCGAGTCGGGTCATAAGCTGACGGCGAGTCATATCGAAGTGCCGGCGGATATTTCCTCGGCGGCCTTCTTCCTGGTCGCCGCCAGCATTGCCCAAGGCTCCGAGCTGCTGCTCGAGCATGTCGGCATCAACCCGACCCGCACCGGGGTGATCGACATCCTCAGGTTGATGGGCGGCGATATCAGCCTGGAGAACCAGCGTACCGTGGGCGGCGAGCCGGTGGCGGACATCCGCGTGCGCAGCGCCAAGCTCAAGGGCATCGATATTCCGGAGCACCTGGTGCCGCTGGCCATCGACGAATTCCCCGTGCTGTTCGTGGCGGCTGCGTGTGCCGAAGGGCGTACCGTACTGCGCGGCGCCGAGGAGTTGCGGGTCAAGGAATCCGACCGCATTCAGGTCATGGCCGACGGCCTGCTGGCATTGGGCGTCAAGGTAGAGCCGACGCCGGACGGCATCATCATCGACGGGGCCGGCAGCGGCGGCGCTAGCATGGGCGGTGGCGAGGTCTGGAGCCATGGCGACCACCGGATCGCCATGGCCTTCAGCGTGGCATCGTTGCGCGTCACGGCGCCGATTCGTATTCATGATTGCGCCAATGTCGCGACCTCATTCCCGAACTTCCTCGCCCTGGCAGCGCAGGTCGGTATCCGTGTGGCTGAGGAGGCCGCGTCATGACTGCTCTGGCACCGATAGTCGCGATCGATGGGCCGAGCGGCTCGGGCAAGGGCACGATCGCCGGCCTGTTGGCCCAGAAACTGGGCTGGAATCTGCTGGATTCAGGCGCCCTGTATCGCTTGCTGGCCTTTGCCGCGCGCAATCATGGTGTCGACCTGACCAACGAGGAGGCGATGAAGGTGCTCGCCGCACACCTGGATGTGCAGTTCCTCGCCGGTGCCCAGGGGCAGGGGCAGCGGATCATTCTCGAGGGCGAGGAGGTCACCGAGGCCATCCGCAACGAGGGGATTGGCGCCGGTGCCTCGCAAGTGGCGTCGTTGCCCGCGGTACGCGAGGCCTTGCTGCAGCGTCAGCGGGCATTTCAGGAGATGCCGGGGTTGGTCGCCGATGGCCGTGACATGGGCACCGTGGTGTTTCCCGATGCGCCGCTGAAGATTTTTCTGACCGCCAGCGCCGAGGAGCGTGCTCGGCGACGTTACTTGCAGTTGAAGGCCAAGGGCGATGATGTTAATCTCGCGAGTCTTCTCGAGGAGATTCGGGCGCGTGATGAACGCGATACCCAGCGTGCAGTGGCTCCGCTCAAACCGGCGGCCGATGCGATCCAGCTGGATTCCACCGAACTTTCCATCGAGCAGGTAATGGGACGTATCCTGAGTGAGGTCGCCAATCGCGATCTTGTCGGATGACAAGAGCCCCGGCTGCTTTAAGTCGGTCAGCTCACAAGGAGGCATGCGGGAATCCAGTCCTAGACCCGTAGGCCTCTTTTTATATGAACGTACCCACATTGTCTGGAATGTGGTTTGGGCGGATTCCCCGCCCTGAATCTACAGGAATTAAAATGAGCGAAAGCTTTGCTGAACTGTTTGAAGAAAGCCTAAAAACCCTGAACCTTCAGGCTGGCTCGATCATCACCGCTATCATCGTCGACATCGATTACCAAGCTGGTTGGGTAACCGTTCACGCTGGCTTGAAGTCGGAAGGCCTCATCCCGCTGGAGCAGTTCCACAACGACGCTGGCGAGCTGACCATCAAGGTCGGTGACGAAGTTCACGTTGCGCTGGACGCGGTTGAAGACGGCTTTGGTGAAACCAAGCTGTCCCGCGAAAAAGCCAAGCGTGCCGAGTGCTGGATCGTTCTGGAAGCAGCTTTCGCCGCTGAGGAAGTGGTCAAGGGCGTTATCAACGGTAAGGTTAAAGGCGGCTTCACAGTCGACGTTAACGGCATCCGTGCGTTCCTCCCAGGTTCCTTGGTCGATGTCCGTCCGGTGCGTGATACCACTCACCTGGAAGGCAAAGAGCTCGAATTCAAAGTCATCAAGCTGGACCAGAAGCGCAACAACGTTGTCGTTTCCCGCCGCAGCGTGCTGGAAGCCGAGAACAGCGCCGAGCGCGAAGCTCTGCTGGAATCCCTGCAGGAAGGTCAGCAAGTCAAGGGTATCGTCAAGAACCTCACGGATTACGGCGCATTCGTCGATCTGGGCGGCGTCGATGGCCTGTTGCACATCACCGACATGGCCTGGAAGCGTATCAAGCACCCGTCCGAGATCGTCAACGTTGGCGACGAGATCGATGTCAAGGTACTCAAGTACGATCGCGAGCGTAACCGCGTTTCCCTGGGCCTTAAGCAACTGGGCGAAGACCCATGGGTTGCTATCAAGGCACGTTACCCGGAAGGCACCCGCGTCAATGCACGCGTAACCAACCTGACCGACTACGGCTGCTTCGCAGAGCTGGAAGAAGGCGTGGAAGGCCTGGTGCACGTATCCGAAATGGATTGGACCAACAAGAACATCCACCCGTCCAAAGTCGTACAGGTTGGCGATGAAGTGGAAGTTCAGGTTCTGGATATCGACGAAGAGCGTCGTCGTATCTCCCTGGGTATCAAGCAGTGCAAGACTAACCCGTGGGAAGATTTCTCCGGTCAGTTCAACAAGGGCGACAAGATCTCCGGCACCATCAAGTCGATCACCGATTTCGGTATCTTCATTGGTCTGGATGGCGGCATCGACGGCCTGGTTCACCTGTCCGACATCTCCTGGAACGAAGTGGGCGAAGAAGCCGTACGCCGCTTCAAGAAGGGCGACGAGCTGGAAACCGTTATCCTCTCCGTCGATCCGGAGCGTGAGCGCATTTCCCTCGGCATCAAGCAGCTGGAAGAAGATCCGTTCTCCGACTACGTTGCTGTTAACGATAAAGGCACCATCGTGCGCGGTATCGTTAAAGAAGTTGACGCCAAGGGCGCGATCATCACCCTGGCCGATGGCATCGAAGCGACACTGAAAGCCTCCGAAATCAGCCGTGACCGCGTTGAAGACGCGCGCAACGTGCTGAAAGAAGGCGAAGAAGTAGAAGCCAAGATCATCAGCGTCGATCGCAAGAGCCGCGTAATCAGCTTGTCGGTCAAGTCGAAAGACGTTGAAGACGAGAAAGAAGCCATCAAGGAAATGCGCAAGCAGGAAGTTGAAGCTTCCGGTCCGACCACCATTGGTGATCTGCTCCGTGCACAAATGGAAAAACAGAACTAAGTTCGGTTGATCCAAAAAAAGGGCGACTTCGGTCGCCCTTTTTTGTGCCTGGAATTTGCCCGCTCGCCACGGATTTGCATTGGCGTTGCCGGCGGTTGAAGGGCAGTCTGATTGTCGCGAAATATATAGTTAAGTATTTGAAAAATATGAATATTTTATCGTAGGTAACGGGGCTTCGGCGATTGTCGTCTAGGTGTTGGCCGCGTGCAGCCGGTGAATGCAATCATCCATAAAGCGACTCATGTCCCGGGACAGATTGATGAAAAAGATCCCGAACTGATTGCCATCCAGTTCCTGCAGCCTGGGCAGGGCGTGGCAGGGAATTTTCAATGCTATGCATTCGCTGCTCGCAACGCTGCTGAACAGTCGGGGGGCGCATCGCGAGTATCGCGGCAAAGCCGACGCTTTCTCCTTCGCAGGCCGTGTGGATGACCTCCCGGCCCGTCTCGCTATCCTGATAAATCTCCAGATGCCCCTTCAGGACGACATAAAAGCAATCGGCATGATCGCCTTGATGATAGAGCTGCTCGCCCTCTGTTAATTCGAGCAACTAACCCGCCGCCAGCACCTGTTTGATGAATTCGTTAGAGAGGGCGCCGAATGCGGACATTTGCCGGAACATCTCGGCGGGAAGGACCTCGTTGAGCAAAGCCAGGTCGAGAGTTTGCATAGCGTTGCACCTGCCGTTTCTCCCCGCGGGAATGGCACTAGGGTCATCATTTGGCGACGTTGTCGGCATCATGAACATAGGGTCAATAACCGGGCTTGGTGCCCTGTGTTGTTGCCACCATGCATGCTGACAGTATAGGCGCCGGAAGAGGCGGTGGCGGAAATGAGCTGCGGCGCCAACCGGCTATTCGGGCCTGGTAGGAGGGGAAGCGCCGAAGCCCTGGCAGTAGGCTGGTTGGTCACGGCGGCTTTTACAGGAAGGGGGCGCCGAGTCTGCTCGGGCGCCCTTTTGGTGTTTAGCGGTTGAAGCGTTCGACCAGCGAATATTGCCCTTGCGCAGTGGCGGTGAGTGCTTCGCTGAGCACCGCGGAGCTTTGCGCTTCGCTGGAGGTCTGGTCGGACAGTTGGGCGATGTTGGTGATGTTGCGGTTGATTTCGTCGGCGACCGAGCTTTGCTCTTCGGCTGCTGCGGCGATCTGGTCGGCCATGTCGGCGATGTTGGACACTGCGTCGCTGATCCCGGCGAGGGCCAGGTCGGCCCGCTGTACGCGTTCGACGCCTTCATCGGCCTGCTTGCGGCCGATTTCCATGGTCATCACGGCTTCTTCGGCAGTGCGCTGCAGTTTGGCGATCAGTTGGTGAATCTGTCCGGTGGACTCGGTGGTGCGTTGTGCCAGCGAGCGGACTTCGTCGGCGACCACGGCAAAGCCGCGACCCATTTCACCGGCGCGGGCGGCTTCGATGGCGGCGTTGAGGGCGAGCAGGTTGGTCTGGTCGGCGATGCCTTTGATCACATCGACCACGCCGCCGATTTCGTTGCTGTCCTGGGCCAGGCGGGTGACGGTTTCGCCGGTGTCGCCGACCGACTGCGAGAGGCGCTGAATGGCGGCGCGGGTTTCCGCGGTGATGGCGCGGCCCTCGCTGGTCAGACGATTGGCTTCCTGGGTGGCGATGGCGGTGCGGGCGACGTTGCTGGCAACTTCCAGGGTGGTGGCGGCCATTTCGTTGACCGCGGTGGCGACCTGTTCAGTTTCCTGGCGTTGGCGATCCAGCCCGGCCGAGCTGCTGTGAGCCAGGGCATCGGCCTGCTTGGCTTGTTTGGCCAGGTTTTCCGCACTGTCCTGCAGGCGCGTCAGGCAGGTTTTCAAACGTGCTTCCTGGCCGAGGATGGACATTTCCAGGCGGCCCTGGGAACCCCGGCTGTCGGTATACATCTGTGCGATCAGCGGGTCGGAGGTGGTTTGATCGGCCAGTTGCAGCAGGCGTTTCATCCCGCGCTGCTGCCAGTTGAGACCGGCCAGCCCGAGCGGTATCGAGAGCAGGGCGGCAACGGCGAAGCCCCAACTGGTGTCGAGCCAGGTGCCGATCAGGAAACCGATCTGGCTGACCAGAATAAAGGGCAGCCAGTTTTGCAGGGTCGGCAGCCACTGGTCGCGACCGGGTACGGCGGACTTGCCGGCGTTGATTCGCTTGTACAGGGCTTCGGCGCGGCGTACTTGTTCGGCGGTCGGTTTGATCCGCACGGATTCGTAGCCAACCACCTGGTTCTTTTCCAGTACCGGGGTGACGTAGGCATTGACCCAGTAGTAATCGCCATTCTTGCTGCGGTTCTTGACGATACCCATCCAGGGACGACCCTGCTTCAGGGTGTTCCACATGTGCGCGAACACGGCCGACGGCACATCAGGGTGACGCACCAGGTTGTGTGGCGCACCCATCAACTCGCCGTGGCTGAAGCCACTGATTTCGACGAATGCCTCGTTGCAATAGGTGATCTGGCCTTTGGTGTCGGTGGTGGAAATCAAGCGCTGTTGGGCCGCAAAGGTGCGTTCGCGTTGGGTGATGGGCTGATTATTGCGCATGAGGAGCTTGTCCCTAAGGGTTATGCCTTGTCATCGGCCAGGCAGGGCTGAAGTTGAGCGGAAATCGGGCCTCGCAGTGTAACCGGATATTGAACGGCTTCACATTTCCGCGGGCGACAAGGCGGCGAGGAACAGGTCGTGGTTGGAACGGCTGTTCGGGCAATAAAACGCCAGTGGCCGCGGCGCTCTGCAAGCGACAGGCATTGCGGTTGCGCGGCACGCGCGCCGTGCCTTTGTAACCCGATTAGCGCCCACCCAATCCGGGATCACGTCCCGGATTGCGTGCGGCGTTTTAGTCGGCCCTGCCGCCGCGAGTCGGCAGGCCGAGCATCGTAGCTAGCCTGCGATCAGTTGGCGCAGGACATAGTGCAGAATGCCGCCGGCCTTGAAGTACTCGACCTCGTTGAGGGTGTCGATGCGGCACAGCACTTCGATGCTTTCCCGCGTGCCGTCCTCGCGGCTCACTTCCACCATCAGCACCATGTGCGGGTGCAGCTCGACGCCATCCAGGCCATGGATGCCGAGGGTTTCCTTGCCGCTCAGGCGCAGGCTCATGCGATCCTGGCCGGGCATGAACTGCAAGGGCAGCACGCCCATGCCGACCAGGTTGGAGCGGTGGATGCGCTCGAAGCTCTCGGCGATCACCGCCTTGACTCCGAGCAGGTTGGTGCCCTTGGCCGCCCAGTCGCGGCTCGATCCGGTGCCGTATTCCTTGCCGGCGACCACCAGCAGCGGGGTGCCGGCGTCCTGATAGCGCATCGCCGCGTCGTAGATCGCCAGCTTCTCGCCGCTCGGTACGTGCAGGGTGTTGCCGCCTTCTTCGCCGTCGAGCATCTCGTTCCTGATGCGGATATTGGCGAAGGTGCCGCGCATCATCACCTCATGGTTGCCGCGGCGCGAGCCGTAGGAGTTGAAGTCCACCGGTTCGACACCCTGTTCGCGCAGGTAGCGCCCGGCCGGGCTGTCGGCCTTGATGTTGCCCGCCGGGGAGATGTGGTCGGTGGTCACCGAGTCGCCGAGCAGAGCGAGGATGCGCGCCTGGTGAATGTCGCCGATGTGTGGCGGTGCATCGGCGATGTCCTCGAAGAACGGTGGATGCTGGATATAGGTCGAGTCGGCCTGCCAGGCGTAGGTGGCGGCCTCTGGCACCTGGATCGCTTGCCACTGTTCGTCGCCGGCGAACACCTCGGCGTACTCCTTGTGGAACATCGCGGTGTCGACCTTGAGGATTGCCTCGGCGATTTCCTGCTGGCTCGGCCAGATGTCCTTGAGATACACCGGCTGGCCGTCCTTGCCCAGGCCGAGCGGTTCGCTGGTGATGTCCACCCGTACACTGCCGGCCAGGGCGTAGGCCACCACCAGGGGCGGCGAAGCCAGCCAGTTGGTTTTCACCAGCGGATGCACGCGGCCCTCGAAGTTGCGGTTGCCGGACAGCACCGAGGCCACCGTCAGGTCGTTCTCCTGGATGGCCTGCTCGATCGGTTCGAGCAGCGGCCCCGAATTGCCGATGCAGGTGGTGCAACCGTAGCCGACCAGGCTGAAGCCCAGTTGATCCAGGTATTGGGTCAATCCGGCTGCGTTGAAATACTCGGTCACCACCTTGGAACCGGGGGCCAGCGAACTCTTGACCCAGGGTTTGCGCTGCAGGCCCTTTTCGATGGCCTTCTTCGCCAACAGGCCGGCGGCCATCATCACGCTCGGGTTGGAGGTGTTGGTGCAGGAGGTGATGGCGGCGATCACCACCGCGCCATCCATCAGACGGTGGGTCTGGCCTTCATGATGATAGTCGACCGTGCCGATCTGCGCGGCGCTGCCGACCGCGGCGCCGCCACCGCCTTCGTCGAGCAGACGGCTCTCTTCCTTGCTGCTGGGTGTCAGATGCACACCGATGAACTCATCGAAAACTTTGCCGACCCGGGACAGGGAAACCCGGTCCTGCGGGCGCTTGGGCCCGGCCAGGCTGGCCTCGACGCTGTCCATGTCGAGCTCCAGGTTGTCGCTGAACACGGGCTCCTGGCCTTTCTCGCGCCACAAGCCCTGGGTCTTGCAGTAGGCCTCGACCAGCTTGACGGTCTGCTCGGAACGACCGGACAGGCGCAGATAACCCAGGGTGATCGCGTCGACCGGAAAGAAGCCGCAGGTCGCGCCATATTCCGGCGCCATGTTGGCGATGGTGGCGCGGTCGGCCAGCGGCAGGTCGGCCAGGCCGTCGCCGTAGAACTCGACGAACTTGCCGACCACGCCCTTGCTGCGCAGCATCTGGGTGACGGTGAGCACCAGGTCGGTGGCGGTGATGCCTTCCTTGAGCTTGCCGGTCAGCTTGAAGCCGATCACCTCGGGGATCAGCATCGACACCGGCTGGCCGAGCATCGCCGCCTCCGCCTCGATGCCGCCGACGCCCCAGCCGAGCACGCCGAGACCGTTGATCATGGTGGTGTGCGAGTCGGTGCCGACCAGGGTGTCGGGGAAGGCGAAGGTCTGGCCGTCTTCCTCCTTGGTCCACACGGTACGGCCGAGGTATTCCAGGTTGACCTGGTGGCAGATGCCGGTGCCCGGCGGCACCACCCTGAAGTTGGCGAAGGCGTGCTGGCCCCAGCGCAGGAAGGCGTAGCGTTCGCCGTTGCGCTGCATCTCGATGGCGACGTTCTGGCCGAAGGCGGCGGCGGAGGCGAACTTGTCGACCATCACCGAGTGGTCGATCACCAGGTCGACCGGCGACAACGGGTTGATCTTCTGCGGGTCGCCGCCGGCCTTGGCCATGGCATCGCGCATGGCCGCGAGGTCGACCACCGCTGGCACCCCGGTGAAGTCCTGCATCAGTACGCGCGCCGGGCGGTACTGGATCTCGCGTTCGGAGCTGCGGCTCTGCAGCCAGTCGGCCATGGCCTGCAGATCGGCGCCGCTGACGGTCTTGCCGTCCTCCCAGCGCAACAGGTTCTCCAGCAGGACTTTCAGCGACATCGGCAACTTGTCGATATTGCCGAGGGTCTTGGCCGCCTCCGGCAGGCTGAAATATTGGTAGGTCTGGTCGCTGACGACGAGGCTGCGGCGACTGTTCAGGCTATCTAAGGATGGCATTGCGTGTCTCCTGGGGCATGCACGGTGCAAACCGGATTGTTTGCTGCAGTGTCTTCAAGCTAGTCCTGCTTGGCGGGGCTTGCCATGTCATAGGTCTTGTCGGTGCGCGTGCGCGCAGCAGTGCCTATGAGTACTCGGTCAGGGGCCGGCCATATAGTTGGCACGCGAGGGCTTTCGCGGCTGAAGCCGTCTGCGGGGGCGCAACCGCATCGGCCGCGGCACACTGCGACAAAGTGGAGAACGATGGGACGTGCGATTACGCCCCGGGTTGCCGACTCCGTTATGATGCGCGCCTTGAGGAGATCACCGATGAATACTTTGTTACTGCACTGCCGCCCCGGTTTCGAGAACGAGGTGTGTGCGGAGATCGCCGAGCATGCCGCGCGCCTGGACGTGGCCGGTTACGCCAAGGCCAAGCCGAGCACGGCCTGCGCCGAATTTATCTGCACCGAGGCGCAAGGTGCCGAACGCTTGATGCGCGGGGTGCGCTTCAGTCAGCTGATTTTCCCGCGGCAATGGGCGCGTGGCGTGTTCATCGACCTGCCGGAGCTGGACCGCATCAGCGTGCTGCTGGCCCATCTGGCGGACTCGCCGACCTTCGGCAGCCTGTGGCTGGAAGTGCTCGACACCAATGATGGCAAGGAGCTGTCGAACTTCTGCAAGAAGTTCGAGGCGCCGCTGCGCAATGCCCTGAGCAAGGCCGGCAAGCTGGTGGAGGACGCGCAGAAGCCGCGTCTGCTGCTGACCTTCAAGAGCGGCCGCGAGGTCTTCGTCGGCCTGGCCGAGCCGCACAACTCGGCGCTCTGGCCGATGGGCATCCCACGCCTGAAGTTCCCCCGCGAGGCGCCGAGCCGTTCGACCCTCAAGCTGGAGGAGGCCTGGCACACCTTCATTCCGCGCGAACAGTGGGACGAGCGCCTGTCGGACGAGATGACCGGTGTCGACCTCGGCGCCGCGCCGGGTGGCTGGACCTACCAACTGGTCAGGCGCGGCATGCTGGTCACCGCCATCGACAACGGGCCGATGGCGGAAAGCCTGATGGACACCGGCCTGGTCCAGCACCTGATGGTCGACGGCTTCACCTACAAGCCGCGCCAACCGGTGGACTGGATGGTCTGCGACATCGTCGAGAAGCCCGCGCGCAGCGCCGCCCTGCTGGAAACCTGGATCGGCGAAGGCCTGTGCCGCGAGGCGGTGGTCAACCTCAAGTTGCCGATGAAGCAGCGCTACGCCGAGGTACGCCGCCTGTTGCAGCGCCTCGAGGACGGCTTTGCCGCGCGCAAGATCAAGGTGTCGATCGCCTGCAAGCAGCTCTACCACGACCGCGAGGAAGTGACCTGCCACCTGCGCCGGTTGTAGGCGCGGGGACTGCGCGTCCATTTCGCGTCTAAGGCCCGGATGAGCCCCGGGGGGTGGCCTCAACGATCTTCCCGGCTTTCGTCCGGGCCAACGGGCTGCTGTTGCCTGACCCAATAGCTCTGTTTGTGGCCGTGCGCCTCGAGTTGCCGTGCCAGGGCTTCGGCGGCGGCACGGGTCAGGTCGGCGCGCACGACGAACTCGTTGCCATTGTCGTCCAGGCGCACCAGGCACCAGGTCCGGGGTTGGTTGGGTGCGGACATTTTCACCACCTGCTCCGCCTGTGGGGCTACCTGTTAAAGGCTAGTTCGGGTTCGCTTTGGCGCATGAGCGGGGCGGGTGGTCTGAGGGGCCGCTTTGCGCGACAATAGCCGCCTGTTTTTGGAGCCAGCCAGATGCCCCTGCAATCCGACGCCATTCTCGATGACACCCTCGACGCCAGCGGGCTGAACTGCCCCGAGCCGGTGATGATGCTGCACAACAAGGTGCGCGACCTGCCGGCTGGCGGCCTGCTCAAGGTGATCGCCACCGACCCCTCGACCCGGCGCGATATCCCCAAGTTCTGCGTGTTTCTCGGCCATGAACTGCTCGAGCAGAGCGAAGAGGCGGGTACCTATCTGTATCTGATCCGGAAAAAGGCCGACTGACCATGGGCTGGTACTTCGCCTACGGCTCGAACATGAATCCGGCGCGCATGCAGGCCCGCGGTCTGCGGGTGAGTGAGGTGATGCCGGGCCGCTTGATCGGCTTTGCCTTGTGTTTCAACAAGCGCGCGGTGGACCGTGCCCCGGGTCGTGCCTACGCCAATATCCGTTACCAGCGCGATGGCGTAGTGGAAGGCGTGCTCTACCGACTGGCCGAACTGGATGAGATCGCCAAGCTCGACCCCTTCGAGGGCGCGCCGATTTATTACAGCCGCGAGCGCCTGGCGATTGTCACGGCCCAGGGCGTGCAGCCTGCCTGGGTGTATATCGCCAATCCGGCGTATCGCCAGGATGGCCTGTTGCCCAGCGCGGACTACCTGGCGCATCTGCTGCAGGGGCGTGAGTTCCTCTCCGAGGCCTACTGGTCGGCGTTGGCGGCCTGGCCATTCCACCCGGACTGACCGGGCGCCAGACCACAGCTTTTCAGACTGTCCTGCCAGGCGCGTACATGCCGGGAGGTGGCGGCTTGAAAATCAACCCACAGGGATTGCCCAGGGCCAGCCAGGTTCAGCAGGTAGTTGCGCGTGGCCGCCGGCACCTCGGCGGCGGCGCTGAGCTGGCGCAGGCTGCTGCTCCAGGGTTGACCGCGTTGGTGCACCTGGGCCAGATAGGGTTGCAGGCCGCCGGCGTAGTATTTGACGAAGATGTTCTGCAGGATGCGCCCGCGTGACGTCGCTTGCCCCTGCGGGCAAATGGGCCGGCGCTGCTGGCGTTGTTCGAGCAGGCGGCTGCCTTCATTCAATGTGTGGGTCAGGCTGGCCAGGCTGCTGATCAGCTGGCCGCCCTGGGGGCTGGCATGCAGGGCGAAGAATAGCGGATCGAGTTCGGTCGTGGGCGGCGGCAGGGTTTGCGGCAGGGCATTGGCCATGGCGGCCAGCTGCGCCAAGGCATCGAGGGCGGCATCGTCCTCGGCGGGGGCAATCGGCAGCGTCTGATCGGCAAAGCGCAGGTAGCGCTCGACTTCCTCGCTGGCGTTGAGCGCATTCCAGAACACCAGGGGCAGCTGCGCGCGCTTTTCCTGGGCCAGACCGGTGAGCATCCGCTGCAGCTTCTGGTCTTGCTCGGGCGTCAGGTACGCCAAGCAGGCGTCGATGGCGCGCAACAGGTCGCCTTCATAGGCCAGGCGGCTGCTGGGGACCAGCTGTTTGCCCAGGCTGCTGTTGCGCAGGCTGATCTGCTGCTGCAGCGCGGGGCAGCGGCGCACGTCGATCAGCAGGTCGAGCAGGCCGATGCGCACCTCGGGGATTGTCGCCACACGTTCGCGGCGCGGCGGCAAGCGGTACCGCGTCAGCGCCATCTTGTCGAAGGCCGCGACGGCATCGCCCTCGACGGCATTGTTCAGGCGTTGCAGGTAGTCCGCCTGCAAGGCCAGGCCGTCATCGGCCGGTTGGCACGCCGATAGGACCAGCAGGGTGAGCAGGACCAGCAGGGCAAGGGGGCTGGTGATCATCGCGTCATTTTAACCGCGTGAATGCGTTTGCGCGCGCTGCCGCCGAGACGGATCGCCAGCATGATGGCGGCGCAGGTCAGGCCGACGATCAAGCCTTGCCAGAGGCCGCTCGGGCCGCTCGGCTCGCCGAACAGGCTGGACAATCCCAGGGCGTACCCCACCGGCAGGCCGACGCCCCAGTAAGCGAACAGGGTCAGCAACATGGTCATGCGGGTGTCCTGGTAGCCGCGCAGGGCGCCGGCCGCAGTGACCTGGATCGCATCGGAGAACTGGAACATCGCGGCATACACGATCAAGCCGGATGCCAGGGCGATCACCGTCGGGTCGGCGGTGTAGATCTGCGCGATCTGCTCACGCAACAGCAGCATCAGGCTGGCCGACAGGCAGGCATAAACCAGTGCCGCGGCCATGCTCACCCCGGCGGCGAAGCGGGCCTGGCGGGGATCGCCGCGCCCGAGCATCTGGCCCACGCGCACCGTGGCGGCCATGCCCAGGGAGTAGGGGATCATGAACACCATGGAGGTGAAGTTGAGGGCGATCTGATGGCCGGCGACCACGCTGACGCCGAGGCTGCCGATCAGCAGGGCGATCACCGAGAAGATGCTCACTTCGGCGAATACCGCGATACCCATCGGCAGGCCAATCGCCAGCAGGCGCCGGATCGTCGGCCACTGCGGCCAGTCGAAACGGCTGAACAACAGGCTCGGCTTATAGAAGGGCGCCCACTTCACCCACCAGAGCATGCCCAGCAGCATGAAGGCCATCACCAGTGCGGTGGCCCAACCACAGCCGACCCCGCCCATGGCTGGCAGGCCGAACTTGCCGTAGATGAAGATGTAGTTGGCCGGAATGTTCAACAGCAGGCCGAGCAGCCCCAGCACCATGCTCGAGCGGGTATGGCCAAGGCCGTCGCTGAAGCAGCGCAGCACATGGTACAGCGCCACCGCCGGGAAGCCGCAGGCCACCGCGCGCAGATAACCCATGGCGGGTTCGATCAGGCGCGGCTCGACATTCAACAATTGCAGGACGATTTCGGCGTTCCACAGCAGGACGGCGGCACCACCACCGACCGCCAGCGCCAGCCACAAGGCCTGACGCACCAGTGGGCCGATCTCGGCCTGCTGGCCGGCACCGAAGCGCTGGGCGACCTTGGGCGTGGTCGCCATCAGAATGCCGGTCATCAGCAGGAATACCGGCACCCAGATCGAATTGCCGAGTGCCACCGCCGCCAGGTCGCGGGAGCTGACCCGCCCGGCCATCAGGGTATCGACGAAGCCCATGGCGGTATGCGCCAGCTGGGCGATGATGATCGGCGTGGCCAGAACCAGCAGGGTGCGCAGCTCGGTGCGCACGCGCAGCAGGCGGGATACGGCAGGCATAGAGGTCATCCGCTGGCGCTCTGGGAAAACCGCGTAGTCTACGCGCTGACACTTCGGTCAGGAAAGCGGCGTGTGGGCTGTGTCGGCGTGCTGCGGGCAAGGGTGACGACAGGTTAGAATGGCGCCCTGACGTATGGAGCCGCTCATGCAAATAGTCGCCGACGAAAACATCCCTCTGCTCGATGAGTTTTTTGCCGGATTCGGCCAGATTCGTCGTTTGCCCGGCCGCGCTATCGATGCGGCGGCCGTGGCCGATGCCGAACTGCTGCTGGTGCGTTCGGTGACCCGGGTCGACCGGGCGTTGCTCGAAGGTAGTGCGGTGCGCTTTGTCGGCACCTGCACCATCGGTACCGATCATCTCGATCTCGATTACTTCGCCCAGGCCGGCATCGGTTGGGCCAGTGCGCCGGGCTGCAATGCGCGCGGGGTGGTCGATTATGTGCTCGGCAGCCTGCTGCTGCTGGCCGAGCAACAGGGTGTCGAGCTGGCCACACGCACCTACGGGGTGGTCGGTGCCGGCGAGGTGGGCGGGCGCCTGGTCGAGGTGATGCGCGGCCTGGGCTGGCGGGTACTGGTCTGCGACCCGCCGCGCCAGCTCGCCGAGGGCGGTGATTTCGTCGGCCTGGAGCAGTTGCTCACCGAGTGCGATGTGCTCAGTCTGCACACCCCGCTCGAACGCGCTGGCGCGCAGCCGACCCATCATCTATTCGATGCGCGGCGCCTGGCCCGACTAAAGCCCGGCACCTGGCTGATCAATGCCAGCCGCGGCGCCGTGGTGGATAATCCGGCGCTGCGCGAGTTGCTCGAGCAGCGCGGCGATCTGCAGGTGGTGCTGGATGTCTGGGAAGGCGAGCCGCAGGTCGATGTCGCGCTGGCCGGCCTGTGCCGCCTCGCCACCCCGCACATCGCCGGCTACAGCCTGGATGGCAAGCTGCGCGGCACGGCGCAGATCTATTCGGCGGTTTGCGCGCATCTCGGCTGCACGCCGAGGGTCAGCCTCGACGAGCTGATGCCGGCGCCCTGGCTCGCCGAGTTGAGCCTGGAGGCCGCTGCCGATCCGGCCTGGGCGCTGGCCACCCTGTGCCGTGCGGTCTATGACCCGCGGCGCGACGATGCGGATTTCCGCCGCAGCCTGCAGGGCGATAGCGCGAGCCGGCGGGCGGCCTTCGATGCGCTACGCAAGCATTATCCGATGCGCCGCGAGATCGATGGGTTGAGCGTCAAGCTGCAAGGCGATGCGCCGCAGTTGGTGCAGATGGTCAAGGCGCTGGGCGCGACCTTGCGTTGATGGCGCTGCCGTCCAGCGACAAGGTCAGCCAAGCGCCCATCGGCCGCGTTGGTGTAGGCGCGGCTTTAGCCGCGAAGACTTGCGCCAGGCGGTTCGTATAGACCGCCGGATCAGCTTTTTTTCTTGTCTGGGGTAACCAGCTCTTTTTCCAGCTCCTGGCAGGCGCGCTGGATCATGTTCTCGGTGATCGGGATTTCCTGGCCTTGTTCATCGATGATGGCGCCACCTACCGGCTGTTGCGACTGCTCAGGGGCAACATGGGGTTCGGGGG
>NZ_JBFIIG010000009.1:0-52570 GCF_041601375.1 Pseudomonas sp.
AGGAGATTTGACGTGCACATCGGTGTTCCTCTCGAAACCCATGCCGGCGAGACGCGGGTAGCCGCCACGCCAGAAACCATCAAGAAGCTGATCGGCCAAGGCCATCAGGTCACGGTGCAGAGCGGAGCTGGCGTCAGCGCCAGCATTCCCGACCATGCCTTCGCCGCAGTCGGCGCGACCATCGGCAGCGATGCCGCGGCATTCGGTGCCGACCTGGTGCTGAAAGTGCTGGCCCCGAGCGACGCCGAACTGGCCCACATGCAGACCGGCGCGGTGCTGGTCGGCATGCTCAACCCCTTCAGCAGCGAGACCATCGCGCGGATGAACGCCCGCGGCATCACCGCCTTCGCCCTCGAAGCCGCGCCGCGCACCTCGCGCGCGCAGAGCCTCGACGTGCTCTCGTCGCAGGCCAACATCGCCGGCTACAAGGCCGTGCTGCTGGCCGCCAACCATTACCCGCGCTTCATGCCCATGCTGATGACCGCCGCCGGTACGGTGAAGGCCGCCCGTGTGCTGATTCTCGGCGCCGGTGTCGCCGGCCTGCAGGCGATTGCCACGGCCAGGCGCCTGGGTGCGGTCATCGAAGCCTCGGACGTGCGTCCGGCGGTCAAGGAGCAGATCGAGTCGCTCGGCGCCAAGTTCGTCGACGTGCCCTGCGAGACCGAGGAGGAACGCGAATGCGCCGA
This sequence comes from Pseudomonas sp., assembly GCF_041601375.1. GTDB lineage: Bacteria > Pseudomonadota > Gammaproteobacteria > Pseudomonadales > Pseudomonadaceae > Aquipseudomonas. The sequence goes on from NZ_JBFIIG010000009.1 coordinate 687, forward strand.
GGGCGTCGGCGGCTACGCCCGACCGATGCCGGCCTCGTGGATGGAGCGCCAGGCCAAGGCGGTGCACGAGCGCGCCAAGCAGGCCGATATCGTCATCACCACCGCGCTGATTCCGGGGCGCAAGGCGCCGACCCTGCTCCACGAGAGCACGGTCGCCGAGATGAAGCCGGGCTCGGTGGTCATCGACCTGGCCGCGGCACAGGGCGGCAACTGCCCGCTGACCGTGGCCGAGCAGGTGGTGATCAAGCACGGCGTGACTCTGGTCGGTTACAGCAACCTGGCCGCCATGGTCCCCGCCGACGCCTCGGCCCTGTATGCGCGCAACCTGCTGGACTTCCTCAAGCTGGTCATCGACAAGGACGGCCAGTTCCACCTCAACCTCGAAGACGACATCGTTGCCGCGTGCCTGATGTGCCGCGATGGCCAAGTCGTCCGTAACAACGGTTAAAGGAGTAGAAACATGGATCTGATTTCCGATGGCATCTACAACCTGATCATCTTCGTGCTGGCCATCTATATCGGCTACCACGTGGTCTGGAACGTCACCCCGGCCCTGCACACCCCGCTGATGTCGGTGACCAACGCGATTTCCGCGATCATCATCGTCGGTGCCATGCTCGCCGCTGCCCTGACCGTGACCCCGTTGGGCAAGACCATGGGCACCCTGGCCGTGGCCCTGGCCGCGGTCAACGTGTTCGGCGGCTTCCTGGTAACCCGGCGCATGCTGGAAATGTTCAAGAAAAAAGCGCCCAAGACGATAGCCACCGGCGCGCTGGCGGAGAAGCACTGATGACCATGAGCATGAACCTGATCACCGTTCTCTACCTGGTCGCCTCGGTCTGCTTCATCCAGGCCCTCAAGGGCCTTTCGCACCCGACCAGCTCGCGCCGCGGCAACCTGTTCGGCATGCTCGGCATGGGCCTGGCCATCGTCACAACGGTCGGCCTGGTATACAAGCTCGGCGCGCAAGTCAGCGCAGCGGGCGGCGCCACCCAGGGCCTCGGTTTCGTCATCGTCGGCCTGCTGGCCGGCGGCTCGGTCGGCACCCTGATGGCCAAGCGCGTGGAAATGACCAAGATGCCCGAACTGGTCGCCTTCATGCACAGCATGATCGGCCTGGCCGCGGTATTCATCGCCATCGCCGCAGTGGTCGAACCGCAGTCGCTGGGCATCGTTGCCGCCCTGGGCGATGCGATCCCGGCCGGTAATCGGCTGGAGCTGTTCCTCGGCGCCGCCATCGGCGCGATCACCTTCTCCGGTTCGGTGATCGCCTTCGGCAAACTCTCGGGCAAGTACCAGTTCCGCCTGTTCAAGAGCGCGCCGGTGCAGTTCAAGGGCCAGCACAAGATCAACCTGGCACTTGGCCTGGCGATTCTCGGCCTCGGCCTGGTCTACACCTTCACCGGCAACCTCGGCGCCTTCGCCCTGCTGGTGGCCCTGGCCTTCGTCATCGGCGTGTTGATCATCATCCCGATCGGCGGCGCCGACATGCCGGTGGTGGTGTCGATGCTCAACAGCTATTCGGGCTGGGCGGCGGCCGGGATCGGCTTCTCGCTGAACAACTCGATGCTGATCATCGCCGGTTCCTTGGTCGGCTCCAGCGGCGCGATCCTCTCCTACATCATGTGCAAGGCGATGAACCGCTCGTTCTTCAACGTCATCCTCGGCGGCTTCGGCGGTGCCACGGATGCCGGCCCGGCCGCCGGCAGCCAGGAGGCGCGCCCGGTGAAATCCGGCTCGGCCGACGACGCCGCCTTCCTCCTGAGCAACGCCGACACCGTGATCATCGTGCCCGGCTACGGCCTGGCCGTGGCCCGCGCCCAGCACGCACTGATGGAGCTGACCGAGAAGCTGACCCACCACGGGGTTAACGTGAAATTCGGCATCCATCCGGTGGCCGGCCGCATGCCCGGGCACATGAACGTGCTGCTGGCCGAGGCCGAGGTGCCCTACGACATGGTGTTCGAGATGGAGGACATCAACTCCGAGTTCGGCCAGGCCGACGTGGTGCTGGTGCTCGGCGCCAACGACGTGGTCAACCCGTCGGCGAAGAACGATCCGAAGTCGCCGATCGCCGGCATGCCGATCCTCGAGGCCTACAAGGCCAAGACCGTGATCGTCAACAAGCGCTCGATGGCCAGCGGCTACGCCGGCCTGGACAACGAACTGTTCTACCTGGACAAGACCATGATGGTCTTCGGCGACGCCAAGAAGGTCATCGAGGACATGGTCAAAGCCGTCGACTGACCGCCGCTGCGCATGACAAAACCCGGCCATTGCGTGCCGGGTTTTTTCTGCGCGCAGGAACGCCGCCTTCTCGCCCGGCGGCTTCGCGGCCGGGCCGCATTACCCATACAGATCGCCGCAGGCCAGCAGCGGAATTCGATAAAAAGCTGAACTGCAGATCAACGACACTCGCCAATCAATTTCAAACTGTACCTATAGTTAATCACTGTTTTTCTACTATATACCGAGAAATATAGCTGCCTTTATCGCCATAACGCGGTAATTAACTTACTACCGATACAGTTACCGAAGAAAACAATAGAACAGTTACTAAGCACACTATCTAATAGCTCAACAATTTAATCCAGCTGTGACTATTGCAGCGGTTGCAAGAAGCGGAACATGGGCACCAGGCAAAACACTCTCTAGACCCGCCACAAGCGGAAGGATGACACCATGGAACGTACCTTCAGTTCCGATATGCTTTTTCAAACCAACTCCTCCAGCGCCACCAGCGGCCTGCCGCTGCGCATGGCTGCCGCCCTGCTCACCTGGCAGCGCCGCATCGTCAGCCGCCGCCAACTGGCGCGCCTGGATGCCCGTCTGCTGGCCGATGCCGGCATCAGCGAGGCCCAGCGCCACGCCGAGTTGAGCAAGCCGTTCTGGCGTTAAGCCTGGCGGCGCATGCCGCTCAGCACGCACTGACAAGCCCGCCCACGCCCAGCGTCGGCGGGCTTTGTCGTTCTGCACCGGAGCGAGCGGCACAGCTTGCCTGGCTTACAAGCAGAACAGTTTTATAAAAACATAAACTGACCCAGTACACTTTTGCCTGGCTGTGGCTGCCAGGCGAGCCAGTGGCGCGCGACCATGGATACCCATACCGCCACGCCCGCCCTGTACGGGAAGGATCATTGTCATGGAGCGCATTCTCGGCGACATTCCAGTACCACTCGACCGGCCACGCAGCGACCCGCTCGCCCGCCTGCGCAGCACCCTCAAGCGCTGGCAGCTGAATGCCCGCACCCGCCGCCAGCTGGCCAGCCTGGACCCACGCCTGCTGGCCGACGCCGGCATCAGTCCAGGGGAACGCCTGGCAGAGCTGGAAAAACCGTTCTGGCGTTAAGCCAGCATGGTGCATCGACTGACCCCTGAGCTAGGCTGCAGTAGTGTGGCCTGGCCGATTGCCACGCCCTTGAAAGATGGCTCAGGAGTCTCGGGATGATCGCCTTGCGTGCACTCGGTTTTTCCGCTTTGTTGGTGCTGGCCAGCAGCGCCACGGCGTCCAGTTTCGTCGCCACCACCGATACCCTGGGCGGCGCAGTAATGGGCACATCGGACGCCACTTCCGATGCCAGCTCTTCGCTGCGTGACGACAAGATCGTGTTGGCCGCCCGTAACGACGCTGCCAGTTTCGTCGCCAGCCAGGGCGCGATCCGTGGCGTGCAGCTGCAAGCCGCGCTCGACAGCATTCGCCGCCGCGTGCCAGCAGTGCAGCACGCCTCCGATCAGGTGCTGGCCGAAGCCATTCTCGCCAGGTGAACCCCCTCCGTGTCTGGCTGCTGGTGCTTGCCCTGCTGGCCAGCAGCGGCGGCCATGCCGAGTTGAGCCTGGCGCTCGATGGCGACGCCCTCAGCCACAGCGAACGACTGGCCAGCCAGGCGCTGTTGAGCGAGGCGCTCGCTGCCCTGCCAGCACGCTTCAAGCAGCGCCTGGACCGGAAGATCAAGGTGCGCTGGCGGCCCATGCCGGCCGAGGTCTATGGGCGCGCCGGACGCTTCAGCGGCATAGAACTGAACAGCCAGCTGCTGTCTTCACTCAGCACCGGCAGCGCCGCCACCACGCCGACCCAGCGCCCGCACGGCAACGTGCGCCGCGAGCTGCTGGCCACCCTGCTGCACGAGTTGACCCACCTCTACGATCGCGCGCAACTCTGGCCAAAGGATGAGCGGCGCCTGCTGCAGCGCTGTCGACAGCGCCTTGCCAGCCTCGGCCCGGTCGGCTTGCCCGACAGCTGCCGCGGCCAGAGCGAACGGCGCTTTACCCTCAGCGACAATCCGCGCCTGCTCGACCTGGCCGGATGGCCGCAACGGGTCGGCCGACGCGGCGCGCGCGAGCAAGCCAACGCCCAAGTGGAACGCAGTCCGGATGTCTACGAGCTGAGCAACCCGCGCGAATTCGTCGCGGTGAACATGGAGTACTTCCTCCTCGACCCCGCCTACGCCTGTCGCCGACCCTCGCTGGCGCGCCACTTCAGCGCACATTTCGCCGGCTGGACGCCACCGCGGCGGCAGCCCTGCACCGAGGACTACCCCTATCTCAATGCCGGCCGCGATTTCGCCCGCCAGCCGCTGGGCACGCTCAACCCCGAAAGGGTCTACCAGATCGACTACCTGCTCGCCGAGGCCAACCAGCAATGGGCCAGCCGCTGGGGCCACAGCATGCTGCGCCTGGTGATCTGCGCCCCCGGGCGGCCGCGCGGACCGGATTGCCGCCTCGACCTGGACCAGCACCTGGTGCTGTCCTACCGCGCCTTCGTCGGCGATCTGCAGCTGTCCAGCTGGGACGGCCTGACCGGCGTCTACCCGTCGCGGCTGTTCGTCCTGCCGCTGTCCCAGGTGATAGAGGAATACACCAAGGTCGAACTGCGCAGCCTGGCCTCGGTGCCGCTGAAGCTCGAGCGCGAGCAGCTGGAGCGCCTGGTCACCCGTGCCGCCGAGCAGCACTGGAGCTACGACGGCGACTACTACTTCATCTCCAACAACTGCGCGGTGGAAACCCTCAAACTGCTGCGTAGCGGCACCGCCCATCCGCGCCTGCAGGCGCTCGACAGCATCCTGCCCAACGGCCTGCTGCAGTTGCTGACGGCGCGCGACCTGGCCGATATGGCGGTGCTGGACGATGCGGAGCAGGCCCTGCGCCTGGGCTATCGCTTCGACTCCTTCCGCGACCGTTACCAGGCCATGTTCACGGTGCTGCAGCAGCGCCTGCCGATCGAACAGCACAGCGTCGAGTACTGGCTGGAGCAGAGCGCCGAGGCCCGCCGCCCCTGGTTCGCCAAGGCCGACCTGCGCGCCAGCGCCGCGTTGCTGCTGCTTGAGCAGGCGGCGTTGCGCCGGCAACTGCTGCTGGCCCAGGACGAGCTCAAGCGCCGCTACCTCGGCGGCCGCGCGGCCCAGGCCCCGAGCCTGGACAAGGCCAGCGGCGCGCTGGAGCAGATCCTCGCCAGCAGCAGTTTTCTCAGCCGCCCGGCGGAACTCCTGGAAGGCGGTTACGGTCTGCCGCAACGCGCCGAATGGCAACGCCTGGAAGCCGAGAGCCGCAGGCGCCAGCAGCAATTGCGCCAACTCAGTGACGACCTCGACCAGCATGTGCGCAACCTGCTGGAGCCGACGCGCCTGGCGGAACTGGAGGCCAACGAAGCCAACCTGGTGCAGCTCGGCGAACACCTGCGCGCGCTGCACAAGGCCAGCGGCGGGTTGATACTGCCGTAGGCTTGATCGGGCGCACCTCCTGCGGAACGGCTGCCCGCCTATAACCCGGATCCAATCCGGGGACGATGTTGACGCCAAACCGCTCCCGGATTGCATTCGGGTTACGGGAGAGCGCAAGCGCCGCCATCCCGAATTGCGCCAAGGTCTGCTCGATAAATTATGGCGGGCTACAAAAGCGCGAAGCCTTGTCCGGCCTACGGGATGTGTTCCTGCTGCTCTTCAGGCAACTGCTCATCCAGATGTAGCCAGGGCAAACGGCTCTGCACCCAGATATGCCGATCCGCCGGCGCCAGCTCCGGCTGATCCAGGGTGGCGACGGTGATGTCCAGGGTCTGCGGACTGAGCGTGGTGAACAGGCACAGGTGGGCGCCGCAAGTCGGACAGAAACTGCGCGTGCAACTGGCCGAGGAGGCGTACTGGCTGGGGGTGCCGGCCAGCCAGCGGAAACTCGCCAGCGGCACCGTGAGCCAGGTGGTGACGATGCCGCCGCTACTGCGCCGGCACACCGTGCAATGGCAGTGGGCGATATCGGCCAAGGCTGCGGCGAATTGATAACGCATGGCGCCGCACTGGCAGCCGCCGCTGTGGATCTCGGTCATAAGCGCTCCTGGTGCAAGACAAAAGGCCGGCCGCGACCAGTAAACAGGAACGGCCCCGGCTAAGGCAATCGCCCGGCAAGCATCGCAGGTCAGCGCATATCGGCCTTGCGTCGCCGCGGCGCGCTGACCAAGATAGGCACCTGCCACGAGCCAGGGGTTGCCGTGATCGATTTGTTGCTGGCCTTGTGGCCATTGTTCGCCTTGATCGTCGCCGGCTACGCGCTACGCCGCCTGGACTTCCCCAGCGAGGCCTTCTGGCCCGGCGCCGAGCGGCTGAACTACTTCATCCTGTTCCCCGCCCTGCTGTTCAGCAGCCTGGCCAGCGCGCCGCTGGACAACCCGGCGCTGCCACGCCTGGCCCTGGCGGTGCTGCTCGGCCTGGGCATCGCCTGGCTGGCGCTGCTCCTGCTGCGGCGCCTGCGCGGCTGGCCGTCCGGGCGTTTCGGCGCCTTCAGCCAGGGCATCCTGCGCTTCAACACCTACCTGGGCCTGGCCGCGGTGGGCAGCCTGTTCGGCCAGGAGGGCCTGACCCTGGCCGCCTTGATGCTGGCCCTGATGGTGCCGATGGTGAACGTGCTGTCGGTCTGGTCGCTGACCGCCGAACGCGGCGTCAGCGCGCGCAGCCTGCTGTTGCCAATCCTCAAGAACCCCTTGATCCTCGCCTGCCTCGGCGGCGCCCTGGTCAACCTCAGCGGCCTCGGCCTGCCCGGCGGCAGCGATCGCCTGCTCGGCCTGCTCGCCGCCGCCAGCCTGCCGCTCGGCCTGCTCTGCGTCGGCGCCGCGCTCAAGCCCGAACGACTCGGCGGCGAGATTCCCGCACTGGCCTGGAACAGCGGCCTGCGCCTGCTGGCCATGCCGCTGCTGGCCTGGGCCGTGGCCTACGGCCTGCAATTGCCCGAGATGGAAAGCAGCGTGCTGGTACTGTTCTTCGCCCTGCCGACGGCGCCGACCGCCTATGTGCTGACCCGCCAACTGGGCGGCGACAGCCACCTGATGGCCGGCATCATCACCCTGCAGACGTTGTTGGCGGCCGCCAGCCTGCCGGTGCTGCTGAGGCTGGTGCTGGGCTGAGGGCCGGACTCGTCGCGCGTTAAAAATACTGGACTGCCCAGCAAGCTGAAAATAAATTTAATTCTTTTAAAAACAGCCATATAGAACGATATTGCTCAGCAATAGACAGAGCACTCGGTCGATTTTCTCCACAAATAACTCGCTATTTGTTTGACATATTTTACGGCTTTGGCAGACTGGCACGGCTTTCCGCTGCCAATGTACCGCTGCGCGAGACGGGCATTCGATGCATCGAAACGCCCACCCAGCGGTCTATCGGCAGAGGCTAGCCGAACCAGGAAGTAGCGCCGCAACGGCCCTTCCTGCACAGCAACGGCAGCTTCTCGCTGCCCCAAGGTGATCTATGTCCAACAACAAAACCCTGCCCGCCAAACGCAAGCCCGTGGTCCTCATGTCCATGGGCGCCCAGGAACGCAAAGGCCATGCCTACCAGGTGATGACCCACAAATACATTGCCCCCATCGTCGAGTTCTCCGGCTGCGTACCGCTGCTGGCACCGACCTGCTTCGGCACCGACGACCTCGAGCAGTACCTCGACATGGTCGACGGCGTGTACCTCACCGGCGCCGGCAGCAACATCGACCCGGTGCTCTACAACCAGGAAAACCTGACCCCGGACAAGGCCCAGGATCGCGACCGCGACCTGTTCGACCTGCCGCTGATCCGCGCCGCCATTGCGCGTGGCCTGCCGATCTTCGGCATCTGCCGCGGCATGCAGGAAATCAACGTGGCCCTGGGTGGCGACATCCACCAGAAACTCTATGCCGTCGGCGGCTTCGACGACCACCGCGAAGACACCAACGACCCGGTGGAGGTGCAGTACGGCGAAAGCCACAACGTGCGCCTGGCACCCGGTAGCTGGCTGGCCGAGTTGCTGGCGAAGGATGAGATCAGCATCAACTCGCTGCACGGCCAGGGCATCGCCACCCTGGGCGAGGGCCTCGAGGCCCTGGCCTACGCCGAAGACGGCCTGATCGAAGCCATCCATGCCCCCGGCCTGGCGCAATTCACCCTCGCGGTGCAGTGGCACCCGGAATGGCAAGCGGCGCAAAACCCCGACTCGGTGAAGATCTTCCAGGCCTTCGGCGCGGCCTGCCGCCAGCGCGCGGCACAGACCGCCGCGGCGAACCACCGCTAGCCGACCTCGCTTCCGCGACCGAGCGCCTGCACGCAGGAGCCCGGCCGGATTTGCCGGCGCGAGCGGGCTATTCGAGGGTGAACCACTGCACCTCGACCCGGCGGTTCTGCTCGCTGTCCTGACTCATCGGCTCTTCCCAGCCGCGGCCGACCAGCTCGATACGGTCTTGCGCGATCCCCGGATGGCGCGCCAGCAGCGCCTCCTTGACCGCCAGGGTGCGCTGGCGCGACAGCTCCATGGCCTTCAGCGCCATGCGCCGCAGCAGGGGGGCGCCACCCTGGCGCTCGAACTCGCCGACCATAGCGTTATCTACATGGCCACGCAGCAGGACGATGGAGCCCGGGCTGACCTGGAGGAACTGCTTGATGGTGTCCAGGTAGTCCTGGTTGTCCTTGGCCTGCTTGTCCAGCTCCGCCGAGTTCGGCTCGAAGAAGAAACGGATGTCCTTGCTCAGCAGCGCATCGCCTTCCAGGGCGACCTTGCCGCTGGTGCGGATCGGCGCGATGGCGATGCTCTGGCCCTGGAACTGGCCGTCTTGCTGCAGCGCCTTGAGGTGTTGCAAGTCGGCGAAGCGCGCCGGGTCGGCCGGGTTGCGGATCAGCGCGCCGTAGGCCAGCACCGAGGACTGGAAGATGCCCTGGAAGGAACCGGCCGAATCGATGCTGCCGTCGAAGAACGCCAGGTTCTCCGGCAGGTTGCTCAGGTGCACCTTGCTCAGCTCGTCGAGGGTCTCCTCGGGCGTCCAGCCGAAGGCCTGGGCGACCACGCCGGCATGGCTCTTCGGATCGTCGCGCAGCAGCCGGTTGCCTTCCAGCAGGCCGTGCACCAGGCCCTTGACGATCTGCGGGTGGGCGCTGGCGAAGCCCTTGTTGACCACCAGTATGTCGGCCACCACCAGCAGGTTGCGGTTGGACACCAGCATCTTCGCCGCACCGGCGGATTCGGCGACCACCTGATCGGTGCGCGGCGACCAGCCGACGCAGCCGTTGAGGCGCTGCTTGCCGGTCAGTTCGGCGGCGTAGGCATCGCAGGCGAGAAAGGCATCCTCGTAGAACACCAGGCCCAGCTCGTTCGGCCCCGGACGACCGTCGAGGTCGCGCAGCACCTTGACCGGCACCCCGGCTTCGGAGGCCAGGTAGCGGATAAAGAACTCGCTCTCGTTGAACTGGGTGGCGCCGAGCACCTTGCCCTTGAGCTGGTTGACGCTGGCGATGGCGCTGTCCACCACCACCTGGTCGGCGCCACGGGAGAAGGCGATCTGCGCCGGCACCGTGACCTCGAACTGGCGGCCGAGCACCGCCAGCACGTCGGCGGTGGTGGCCACCGCGGCCATCTGACCGTTGTTCAAGGCCGACCATTCCTCGCTCTCGCCCTTGCTCAGGCGCAGCTGGAAGCCGTACTGCTTGGCAAAGAACGACTCCGGATTGGGGTCCAGACCGCCGTTGGCGACGATCAGGCCGCCATAACCGGCGTACTCGCTCATGTCGACGTCGATGATGTTGTTCTTCATCTCGTAGGGCGCCGCCGATTGTAGGGTCGGCGTGCCGCTGACCGGCTCCACCGGTTCGGGCCCGGCGGTTACCCCGAGGCTGGCGGGCAGGCCGCCGAGCAGGCTGTCGCCACCGTCCTTGAGCATGTCCTTGCCGACCAGCCAGGCGCCCAGGCCAAGCAGGCCGAGCACCAGCACGATGGTCAGCAGCTTGCCGGCAACACTGCCCTGTTGGCGCTGCCTGGTTGCGGATAGATACATGACGCCTCTCCCTGTCGGATGCGGGCCAGCGGCCCGCCAATCAAAAGTGTTCATAGCCTAAATCGCTTCCCGGATTTCATCCGGGCTACGGTCTGCGACAACGTAGGGTGGATGACGCCTTTTTCATCCACCATCGTCGATGGTGGATGGGTGAAGCGTCATCCACCCTACCCGTATCCGTGACCCGGATAAGCCTGGGTGCAGCAGCCCATCAGTGTCGAAGCGACTGGCCTTGCACCGGCTTGTCGCCCTGGCCCTGCAACACGTAACGCGGCAGGGTCTGGTGTTCGTTGAGTTCGAGTACGCCGAGCAGGTCGCGCTGGCTGTTCAGCCAGCGGCTGGCCTCGTTGAACGAGGAGGTCAGGGCATTCAGCGCCACGCCGATCTGCTCTTCGTCGGTGGCGAGCAGGGTCTGCTCGCGGATCAGGGCGATCTGCTGCTCGATGCGCTGCAACTCGGCATCCACATGCTCCTTGCGCCGCAGGCCTTCGACGTGGGCGGCCTGGCGCGCGTCTATCACCTGCTTCTGCTGTTCCAGGCTGCGGCGCAGTTCGTCGTTCAGTTCGCTACCCGCCAAGCGCGCGTCGATCTGCTCTTCCTGCTGCTGCAGCTCGGCGCTGTCGCGGGCGGCGGTGTCCGCCACCACGTTCAGCGCCTGGCCGGCAACCAGCAGACGCAGGTTGAGCCACACCAGTTGCTCCAGACTGTCGGCGTGGGAGGCCATCAAGGGCGAGCGCGAGAGCAGCTGCAGCACCTCGCGGGCACGCGCCTCGACTGCCTGTTGACGGGCGCGTTGTGCGGCATCGAGCAGGTCCAGAGTAGTTTCATAACGCAGGCTGGCGGGATCGGTCGGCGGCACTTGCCGGGCATCCACGGTACGGCGAAAGCGTGCGCTGCGCGCCAGCAGCGCCAGATAAGCCAGCTCCAGGCCGGCGCCGAGGACCCAGAAGCCGGGGCTGACGAAGGCGCCGAGCAAGGCGAACGCCGCCAGGCCGAACCAGTTCGGCGCCAGCGGCATGCCCAGCGGGCGGGCATTGAAGGCCGCCCAGAGGTAGCGCCCGCCACTCATGGGCTGAGACTCTCCTGAGCGAGATGGCGCAGGGACTCAGGGACGAAGGCCATGTCGGTGGCTTCGCGGATGGCGATGCTCATCTGCATCCGCAGCACCTGCTCGGCCACCGGCGGCTGATAGCCCTGCAGACAATGCTCGAGCGCCGTCAGCGGCTGCATCTGCGCGGTGCGCACCTGGCGGTAGACCTTCACCGCCAGCGCCTCGGCGGCGCCGGGGGTGAGCAACAGGGGCAGCGGCAACTTCACCAGCGCCTTGATCTCCAGCTTGAGCTCGAAGCGTTTGAGCAGGGCCCTGAGCAGCGCCGCGCTTTCTTCGACCGTGGTGGTCGGCAGCAGCGGGATCTTCACGTCGACCCGGCCCGGGCGCTTGAGGTCGACCTCGATCAGGTCTGGGCGCGACGAGGCGAGAATCCAGATCACCTTGCCGCGGTTGTCGGCATCGCCCATTTCCTGAGCGATCATCGAATAGAGGCGCCCGGACAGGCCGCTGTCGCCGCTGCCGCCGTCGCGCTTGCCGAGGGTCTGGTCGGCCTCGTCGATAAACACGATGCAGCGCCCCAGGCCGCGGATCAGGCGGAAGATCTTCTCCAGGTTGCCCTCGCTGGAACCGACCCAACGGTCGCGGAAGTTCTTCAACTTGACCACCGGCACCCCGGCCTCGCCGGCCAGGCATTCGACCAGGTAGGTCTTGCCGGTACCGACCGGGCCGCAAAAGATATAGCCCTTGGGCAGCGCGCGCAGGTCGGCGGCCTGCCACAGCGCCATGTCCTGGCGCAGCCAGACTTTCAGTGCCTCCTGGGCGTGGTAGTCGTCCAGAGTGCGCCTGGATTCGATGAATTCCACCAGGCCGGCGCTGTCGGTCTCCACCAGTTCCTTCTTGGCTTCGACCCAGTCCTGGGCGCCGAGCACCTTGCCCTCATGGGCGCGGCGTTTGACCAGGCTGGTCAGGGCACTGAGGCTGACCCCGGCGAGGGCCTTCACCGTGCCGTTGTCCTCACTGGCGAAGGCAGCGGGATGGTCGATGCGCAGTTGCGCCAGGCACTGGCCGAGGCTGTCGGCGTCCGGCAGCGGCACCTGCACCCGATCGATGCGCGGGTTATTGGCCACCAGTGGATGCAGGTCATTGAGGTTGTCGGCGAGCAGCAGGCTGGCGAAGGCCATGTCGGCGAACGGCGGCTCGGCGGCCCAGTCGCGCACCAGGCTGGCCAGGCTGGCGCTGGCGAAATCGCCCTGACGGCTGGCCGGCAGCACCAGCTCGGCGCCACGCAGGATCACCGCCACATGTTCGCTGTCGCCGCGGCCCAGCGCCTGCAGATTGGCGCGGTAGCGCAGGTAGCGGCTGATCAGCTCGATCGCCGCGCGCGGCTCATGGGGCCAGGGTCTGACCTGCTCCGCGGCCGGCCACTGGGCGAAACGCTCGCCGCCGCGCAGCAGGCTCAGGCCATTACCGGGGTCGTAGAGAAACACCAGGTCGAAGGTGCCGAGCAGCCTGGCCTCGAGGTAGCGGGTCAGGCTGACCAGGCGACCGTCCAGGGGGAAGCGGTCGGCGACGTTGCCGTAGAGCACGAACTGGCCATGGGCGCCGCTCTCGTAGGCCAGGCGCAACTCGTCGAGCCAGGCGGGGGCTTTGCCTTCACTGCTCATGGGCGCGCCTTACTGGCTTTCGGACTGCGGGTTGCTACCGCCCATACTGCGGCTGGCCGGCGCCTCGGGGGTGGCCTCCTGGCCCGGCAGGCTGATGCCTTCCTTGGCGGCGAAGTCGGCCAGGGCCTGGTCGGCCAGGGCGTCCATCTCGGCTTCCTTGAGGTTCACTTCGCTCATGTCCATCGAGTCGCGGGCCATGCGCGCACGACCGGCGGCCTGGGTGCGTTCTTCCTCGACCATCTCGTGCAGACGGCTGAGGGTGTCGCCGGAACCGCCGATGCTGCTGACCATGCCGGCGGCCATCTCGTTCATCTCGGCCATGGCGGTCTTCATGCGCAGGTCGTTGATCGCGCCCTTGAGTGTCTCGATCTTGCTGCGCGCGGCGTTGACCGCCACCTCGCGGGCCTTGGTCAGGTTCTGGTAGGTCTCCTCGGCCTGGGCCAGCTGGCGGCGGTTTTCCTCCAGTTCGCGGCCGAGGTTCTGCAGGCGCAGGGCGTTCTGCGCGGCGGCCGACTTGTTGCCGGCGCGCAGGTGGGCGGTGGTGCGCGCATGCAGTTCGCGCTCCTCGGCCTCCTGCTTGCGCACCTGGCTCATCAGGCGCTCGGCCAGGCCGGCGTGGGCGGCCAGGCCCTGGTTGAAGTTGGCGATCTGTTTGCGCAGGTTTTCCTGTTCCAGCTCCAGCAGGGCTTCCGGGTTCTTGCGCTCCAGGTCCTTGATGAACAGGGAGAGGATACCTTTAAAGATATTGCTCAGACGGGTAAGCATGGTGTCTCCTTGCACTAAGCGGACAATCCATCGGTAACCGGCGACACAGCCGGCCGGGCTTGGCGCATTCTTGGCGAGCGCGTCGATTGTTGCAACCTTCTCAGTGATTGGCCGGACTCGGGCCACGACTGCCGGCTATGGGCACAGGGTAGGATGGTGCGGGCCGCGTAGGCTTGAGCGCAGCGATACCCATCGATCGCCAGCATGGGTATCGCTGCGCTCAACGCCATCCTACAAAGGCAGCTAGAACAGCGGCAGTTGAGCGTGATCGGCGCCGCTGTCGGGCGGCGCTACAGACCCGGTCTGGGTGGTCGAGTCGACGGCCAAACGCCCGGCCAGGCCCGCCGCGCGCTCGGCGCGGGTGGCCACCGCCTCGCCCAGGCGCGCCGGCAGGCCCCAGATCTCCACTTTGTGTTTGGCGCGGGTGATGCCGGTGTAGAACAGGCTGCGGCTCAGCAGCGGGCTGGGTTGCTCGGGCAGCACCAGCAGCACTTCGCTGAACTCCGAGCCCTGGCTCTTGTGCACGGTCATGGCGAAGGCGCTGTCATGGCTGGGCAGGCGTGCCGGGGCGAAGGGACGGAAACCCTCTTCGCTTTCGAAGAACACCCGCAGGCCGTGTTCGCTGTGCAGGCAGATGCCGATATCGCCGTTGAACAGGCCGAGGGCGTAGTCGTTCTGCCGCACCATCACCGGGCGACCGACGTACCAGCGTTCGCGGCTGGCGACCTGGCTGCGCCTTTTTACCCGCGCTTCCAGCGCTTCGTTGATCCCGGCCACGCCCCAGGCGCCTTCGCGCTGGGCGCAGAGGGCACGGAACTCGTTGAAGGCGGCGAAGGCCGCCTGTGGGTCGGCGCTTTTCGCCGCGGCGAGAAAGGGTGCATAGCCCCGGTCCAGCCGCTCGAGCAAATCGGCCGGCGTCGGCTGGGCATTCCAGGCCAGGTCGCTGCGCTGTTCCTTGAGCAACTTCAGGGTACCGCTGACGTCGCCGCCGTTGATCCGCCGCGCCAGCTCGCCGATACCGCTGTCGCCGGCAAAACGGTGGCTGTGCGTCAGCAGCACCACGGCATCGCCCAGACGTGATGTCGGCTGGGCGACCGCTACCTGCTGACCGGTGATGCGTTGCAGCTCGGCGGCCGCCTGGCCGTCGAAGCCGCGGCCCTCGCAGAGTTCGGCGAACACCGCGCCGGCTTCCACCGCACAGAGCTGGTCCTTGTCCCCGAGCAGGATCAGCCGTGCGCTGGGCGGCAGGGCCTCGACCAGCTTGGCCATCAGCGCCAGGTCGACCATCGAGGCTTCGTCGACCACCAGCACGTCCAAGGCCAGTGGATTGGCCGCGTTGTGGCGCACCTGCGGGCTGTCGCCGCGGCTGCCGAGCAGGCGGTGCAAGGTGCGCGCCTCTTCCGGCAGCGCCGCCTTGACCGCCGCGCTGACCGGCAGTGCCGACTTGGCATTGCGGATCGCCTCGGCCATGCGCGCCGCCGCCTTGCCGGTGGGCGCGGCCAGTCCGATGGCCATTCGCTCGGCGCCGGGTTGTTCGAGTAGCGCGGCGAGCAGGCGCACCACTGTGGTGGTCTTGCCGGTGCCCGGGCCGCCGGAGATCACCGCCAGCTTACGCCTTACCGCCTGGGCCGCGGCCAGGCGCTGCCAGTCGGGCTGTTGCGTATTGAAGGCGAACAGGCGGGTCAGGCTTGCGCCTAGCTGGGCCTCGTCTACCGTCGGCAGATCGGCCGCACGGCTGAGTAGCTGCTCGGCAAGCTGGCGCTCGTAGGCCTGGTAGCGCGCCAGATAGAGCCGCCCGTGGTCGAGGATCAGCGGGCTGAAGTCGCCGTCGCCACCGACCAGCGAGGAGGCCTGCAGTTGCGCCTGCCACTCGGCCAGGGCCGGCAGACAGAACGCATGGTCCGCCCAGGGTCGCTGCCCGGCGCGACGCGCCAGCGGCAGACAGACGTCGCCGTTATCCAGCGCCGCGCAGAGCAGCGCCGCCGAGACCAGCACCAGCGGCTCGGCGGCCGGATCGAGACGCCGCAGGCTGTCGACCAGGGCGCGCTCGAGGGGGCCGAAGGGCAGGTCGGCGAGGTTCATCGACCACTCCCGTAGGGTGGATGGCGTTTTATCCATCCACCGATCACGATGGTGGATGAAAAGAGCGTCATCCACCCTACCCAATTGGTCGCTGTCGAATGTAGGAGCGGCCTTGGCCGCGATGTTCCGGCGGCGCCTGGATCGCGGTCAAGACCGCTCCTACCCGGCGCTGGTGATCCCGTAGCCCGGATGCAATCCGGGGATTTTTTCAGGCATCGCGAAGACCGCCCCGGGATTGCATCCGGGCTACGAAGCAGCATCATTTGCCCTCCTCGAACAGCCGGTCCAGCGCATCCAGCAAGCCATCCTGCGGACGCGAAAAGTACACCCCGGCGCCGGGCATGCCGCGCAGGAACAGGTAGTAGGCGCCGCCCAGTTGGCTGCCGTCGAAGTCGGCCAGACGCTGACGCAGGAAGCGCCTCAGCGCCACCAGGTAGATCAGGTATTGCAGGTAGTAGTGCTCACCGGCCAGGGCCTGGAGCAGGCGTTCGCCGCCATAGTAGCTGGCGTCCGGGCCGAGCCAGTTGGATTTGTAGTCGGCAATATACCAGCGCCCGTCATGCTCGAAGGTCAGGTCGATGAAGCCCTTGAGGAAACCCTTGAGGCTGTCGAACTCCAAGCGGGCGGCCGCTTCGCGCATCGGCGCGGCCAGCCCAAAGGCCGGATCGGTGAGGATGGCGCGCAGGCGCTGCAGGTCGAGGTTGGCCACCGGGAAGGTGAAGCCCAGCTCCGGCAGGCGCCGCGCCGACTGCAGGCTGGCCAGGGTCAGGCCGGCGCCATCGAGCTCGCTGTCGATCACCAGCTGCAACTGGCTCAGCGCCACCTCGCGCCAGTCGCTGCTGATGCCATGACCGCGCAGCGCCGGCTCGATCAGCTCGGCCAACGGCGCCTTGCCGCGCGCCCAGTCTTCCAGGATCGCGTGCAAGCAGGTGCCGGCGCGGGCGCCGCGGGGGAAGGCGAAGAAGCCACTACCCGGCTCGCTGGCGGCGGGCAGCACCAGGCCGTCGCGGTCCGGCGCCTCCATGTGCATGCCGGAAGCCAGGCCGGAGAAGCTGCCGATGCGCCAGGCGCTGTGCAGGCTGCGGTTCATGCTGTCCAGCTGCCGGGGCGCCGGCGCGCGGCGTTCACCGGCGGCGCTGGCTTCGCTCTCGCGCAGCGCTTGCACGACCATATGGCCGTGGCTGGCGCCCGCCAGCTGGTCGATTTCGCCGCGCAGGCCGCTGGGGCTGAGCGCTTGCAGATGGCCGGCGAGCTCGCCCAGGGCATCCGCGCCGGGCAACTGGCGACCGTGCAGCAGCCAGGCCAGGGCACTGCTGTGCAAGCCGGCCTCGCTGAGCGTGCCGTCCTTCTTCGGTTTGCAGTCCACCGGCCCCCAGTGCAACCAGAGACGGTCGCGGGCACGGGTCAGGGCCACATAGGTCAGGCGCAGGCGCTCGGCGAAGCGCTCATGGCGGGCGCGCTCGCGGTGCGTATCGAAGTCAGCGCCACCCAGATCGAGCAACGGTGCGCCGTCGTCGGCGTGGCAGGTGATGTCTTCGCTCTGGCGCAGCAGCGCCCCGTCCCACAGGTAGGGGCAGAACACCAGCGGGTATTCCAGGCCCTTGGAGGTGTGGATGGTGACGATCTGCACCCGTTCGGCATCGCTTTCCAGGCGCAGCAGGGCTTCTTCGCCGTGGCTCTCGGCGCTGCGCTGGGCGTTGAACCAGCTCAGCAGCTGTTCCAGGCCGGGGCGTTGCAGGCTCTCGCTCTGCAGCAGTTCGGCCAGGTGCAGCAGGTTGGTCAGGCGGCGTTCGCCATCGACCAGGGCGAGCAGCCGTGGCGCCACCTGCTGCTCGTCCAGCCAGGCGCGGAAGGCGCGCATGAAACCTTGTTGCTGCCAGAGCTGGTGGTAGCGTTCGGCGGCTTCGCGTTCGCTATCCCAGGCCTGGGCGTCGTCCTGGCAGGCGGCCAGATCGGCCGCGCTGCGCCCGAGCAGACGGCTGGCCAGGGCATAGCGCAGCGCGCCTTCGCGGCCCGGTTCGGCATAGGCGGCCAGCACCGCGTCCAGCTCACCGGCCTCTTCGCTGTGCCAGACGTTTTCCTTGCCGCGGCGCACGCTGGGCACCCCGCGCGCCGCCAGCTCGGCGGCGACTTCTCCCGCCTGGCGGTGGCTGGCGACCAGCACGGCGATATCGCCGCCCTTGAGCGGAGTGCGCTCGCCCGGTTCCTCGAAATAGGCCTCACCGCAGCTGCTCGCCGCCAGCAAGGCGGCGATGCGCCGGGCCGTGTCGCGGGCCACCAGGCTGCCGGCTTCACCCTTGCCAAGGTAATCGTCATCCAGCCAGACCAGCGCCACTGGCGCGTCCTGCTCAACATCGATTAGGGGCAGCACCAATTGCGCCCGCGCCCGCGAGCTGGCACCGACTTGCGGATAGCTCAGGCCCGGTTCGGCGAAGGGCATGGGTCGGTCGAACAACTGGTTGAGCGCGGCGATCAGCTCGGGGGTGGAACGGTGGTTGGTGGCCAGGCTGTACTGGCGCGCCGCCTCGTCGCGGGCCTTGAGGTAGGTGGCCAGATCGGCGCCGCGAAAGGCATAGATCGCCTGCTTGGGATCACCGACGAAACACAGGTCGCCCTGGTTTTCGTAGATGCGCCGGAACACCTGGTACTGCACCGGATCGGTATCCTGGAACTCGTCGATCAGCGCCACCGGGTACTGCTCGCGCAGGGTGCCGGCCAGGTGCTCGCCACCCTCGCCGTAGAGGCCCTGCTGCAGCTTGTTGAGCAGGTCGTCGAAGGCCAGCAGGCGCTGGGCGGCCTTGCGCTGCGGCAGTTGTTCGTTGAGCTGGCCGATCAGGCGTACCTGCAGGTCGATCAGGCGCTGCTCGGCTTCGGGCTGCGCGGTCTGCAGGGCCTCGCACAGGCCTTGCAGGGCATCGGCCAGCGCACTGTCCGGCGCACTGCTGCCTTTCTTGCTGGCCTTGGCCAGGCCGTCACGGGCCAGGCGCTGGTGCGCCTCGGTCTTGCTGAACAGCGCGGCGGCATCGCTGAAGTAGCCGTCCAGCTCGGCCTGCCAGGCGCCGAGCTTGAGCGGGTTGCACATATTGCTCTTGAAGCCGTCGAACGCCTTGAGCTGCTCCAGCCAGGCGCCACTGTCACGCTGCCAGCAGTCCCGGGCGTGCTGCCAGGCATTGCGCAGGGCGCTCATCTCGCTGCTGGCCCCGGGCTGCGGCTCGATGCGCAGGTAGGGCTTGCCCAGGTGGTTGCGCAGGCGCTGGCGCAGGCCCTGCGGGGTCAATTTGTGCTGCACCAGAAAGGCCGCCCACTCCGGCTCGGCGGCGGCCAGTTCATGGCGCCAGAGGTCGGCGAGCAGGGCGTCGAGAATCTCGCGGTCGTCGTGGGTCAGCTCGTTGTCGAAGTCACCGCCGGCCTCGAACGCGGCGTCCTGCAGCGCACGCTGGCAGAAGCCGTGGATGGTGAAGATCGCCGCCTCATCGAAGCCGTGCACCGCCAACAGCAGACGGCGATGACTGGCGGCATCCGGGTATTGCGCGTGCAGCCGATTGAGCAGCTCATCCGCGCCCGGACCGTTGTCGTAGACCGCCAGCAACTCGGCCAGGCGCAGGCGAATGCGCTCGCGCAATTCGGCGGTGGCCGCGGTGGTGAAGGTCACCACCAGGATCTGGCTGACGTTGAGCCGTTTCTCCAGCAGCAGGCGGGCGTACAGCGCGGTGAGGGTCCAGGTCTTGCCGGTGCCGGCGCTGGCCTCGATCAGCGAGCGGCCGGCGAAGCTGTCGTGCAGCAGGTCCAGCGGTGCGCTCGTCATGCCTGATCCTCGTCACTGTCGCGCAGGGCATCCAGCGCCGGGCCATAGAGTTGTTCGGCCAGGGCCTCGAAGCGCTCGTCGAGCGGCTCGCGGTCGCGGAAAGCCAGGGCATTCCAGGGGTCCTGGCCTTCGCCGCTCATGTAGTCGTTGCCTTGCCACATCACCCGCGCTTCGCTGCGCGCGGCGTCGAGCGGCTCCTTGCGTCCGGGCTTGCGCCATTTGCTGGCGAAGCCATAACTGCACTTGGCCAGCACCGGCAGCGGTTCGCACAGTGCGCTCTGGTAGGCATCGAGCCAGGGTTCGAGCAGTTGCAGCGGATTGGCCAGCGGGCCCAGGCGCCATTCGCTTTTCGGCGACAGCAGGCGGCTGTCGCGGGCGATGCCGGGGGTGGCGGCGCAGTTGAGCAGCAGGTGGCGCAGCCAGAACGGCGCCAGCTCCCAGGCGCCGAGGTCGCGCAGGCGGTAGTCGAACAGGCCGCTGGCGCTGACGCCGTCGAGCCAGCCGTGGATGCGCACACCGGCCAGCTGGATATCCACCAGCAGCGGTTGCGGCGCATCACTCGGGCGCTCGTCGAACAGGGTCGGGGCGAAGGCGCGGATCGGGCCGCGAATCTGCCCCCAGTGGGCCTGGCCCAGTTCGCCCACCGGCAACCAGCCGGAGGCGGCGGCCACGCTGCGCTCCTCCCGTTCGCTCCAGCCTTGCTCGACGGCCCGCAGCGCCAGTTGGCGCAGGCCGTGCTGACTGGTCCATTCGACGCTGAAGGGTTCGTCGCCGGCCAGGGCTTCCTCGCTCTGCGCCAGGCGCAGGCCGAGGCGCTGTTCCAGCAGGTAGCGCGCCGGGTGCTTGAAGCAGTGGATCAGCTGGCTGGGCTCCAGGGTCAGCTGATCGCCGTCCGGCGCGGCCAGGGTGCTGGCGAAGGGCTGCGGCGCTTCGACCACCTCGCTCAGGCGCTGGGCGGCGTGGAACCAGGGCGCGGCGAAACCGGCCTGGGCGCCACCGGCGAAGTTGCCGGCGGCGAAAGGCTGCAGTGGATGCTGGTGGGTGATGTGGGCGCTGGCGGTTTGCGTCTGTGGATCGGCGCAGACCGCGGTGAGGTCGATGACATCCAGCAGTTCGCTGACCAGCACCGAGGGCGGCAGTTCGGCGTTACTGCGCGGGTCGCGGCCTACGTAGCTGAGGTACAGGCCGCCACGCGCCGAGAGCAGGGTCTCGAGCAGCAGGTAACGATCGTCGAGGCGCCGGGCGCGGTCGCCACGCCGGGGTTTCTGGCCGATCAGGTCGAAGCCGGCGGCCGGGGTGCGCCTTGGCAGGGCGCCGTCATCCAGGCCGAGCAGGCAGACCAGGCGGAACGGCAGGCTGCGCATCGGCACCATGGTGCAGAAGGTCACCGCGCCGGTGAGAAAGCCCGAGGCGCCACCACCCTGCTCCAGCGCCGCTGTCAGTTGCTGGCGGATCAGAGCCAGCTCCAGCGGTCGCTCGATGCCGGATGCCAGCGCCTGATCCTGCAGCGCCGCGCAGGCTCTGGAGAGCAATAACAGGGTGTCGCCGGCCTCGCGCTCGTCGAACAGGTCGTCGACCAGCTGCAACAGGGTCTCGGCCCATGCACTCAGGCTGCGTGGGCGTTGCAGGCTCTGCGCCAGGGCGGCCAGGCGCTCGACGAAGGCGACCAGGCGCCCGAGCAACTGTGCGCGACCACCTTCCAGGGCATCCAGCGGCCAGCTGTCGCCAAGCAAGGGGGCCTGGTCGCTGGCCAGTTGTGGCGGCGCGGCGAAGCCCAGGAGCAGGCGATCCAGACCCTGGCGCCAGGTAAAGGCGCTGTCGGCCGGCAGACCCAGTTGCTGGCGATGCGCACCGTCGCGGCCCCAGCGCACGCCGGCCTCGCGCAGCCAGTCGCGCAGCAGCGTCAGGTCCTCGGCTTCGATACCGGCGCGGCGGGCGATCGCCGGCTGCTCCAGCCAGGCGAGGATTTCCTCGGCGGCGAAGCGGCTGTCGGGCAGGGCGAGCAGGTTGAGGAAGGCCTCGATCAGCGGGATTTCCGCACGCAGGCTGCGGTCGGCCAGGCTGAAGGGAATGCGCGGGGCGGCCATCCGTGGGGCGGCCATCCGGGGGCCGGCCGGCCGCGAGACGCCGCTTCGCCCGGCGAAAATCGCCTCGATATAGGGCGCATAGCGCTCGATATCCGGGGTCAGCACCACCACCTGGTCCGGGGTCAGCTCGGGCTCGGCGGCAAAACGCGCGAGCAACTGGTCATGCAGGATTTCCACTTCGCGCAGCGGCGAGTGGGCGATATGCAGCTCCAGCGAGCGGTCGTCCTCGCGCAAGACCAGGCGCTCGTCGGTCTGGCGGGTGCGCAGGCGCAGGATGTCGTTCTGCAGCGCCTGCAACAGGCTGGCATCGTGCAGGTCGCCATCCTCGGAATAGAGGCCGATTTCCTGGCTGCCTTCGGCCGAAGCCAGAGAGAACAGGCTGTCGAAGAAGTCGCGGCCCTGCTTGCCCAGACTCGCCAGCAGCGGATGGCCAACGTCCAGGTACCAGTCATCGGGGCTCAGCTCGGGCTGCCGGGCCAGCTCGCGGATATCGCGAATCTCGCCCCAGGCCTCGCGGCACGGGTTGAGGGCGAAGATCACCACCTCGGTGTGCCGCGCCAGGCCTTCGAGCACGCGCAGGTGGTGGGTCGGCAGGCTGCTGATGCCGAACACCAGCAGGCGTTCGGGCAGATCGGCGATGGCCGTATCGTCGTACAGGCGGCGCAGCAGCTCGTCGAGCAGACGCGCGCGATGCGGATGGCCATCGCGGGTCAGCTCGCGCCAGAGCAGCGCCTGCCAGGCTTCGTCCGGCCCCAGGTCGAGCAGCTCGTTGCGCTCCCAGGCGGCCAGCCAGTCGTCGCGATACAGCAGGTATTGGTCGAATACGTCGGCGATCTTGCTGGCCAGCGACAGGCGGCGACGCTCGTCGCCACCCTCGAGGTAATGCGCCAGACGCGGGGCCTCGGCCAGGTTGACCGGCTCGCACAACCAGTCATACAGGCGCCAGGCCAGGGTGGTCGGGGCGAACGCCGACTGTTCCGGCAACTGGCCCAGTACCAGGCGCGACAGGTCCCAGACGAACTTGGCTGGCAACTGCACCTCGAGCTGCATGGCGATGCCCTGCTTGCGCGCCAGTTCCAGGGTCAGCCAACGGCCCATGCCCTGACTCGGCACCACTACCAACGCCGGGGCGAAGGGCTCTTGCAGCGGCTGGGCGAGCAGCGTAGTCGCCAGTTCACCGAGGGTTTCCAGGTCAGGGGCGTGATAGAGATTGAGCATGGTGGGCACTGCATCCGTTGCGAAGCGCTAGGTTAACCAGTCTGGCCGCGCGGGGCGACAGCCAGTGTCGCCCGAGTGCAAGGATGGCAAGCTCAAGGACTCGAGCCATGCCACTTAGGTGCAAGTGTCGGCAGGGCGCGCTTCTGCCACCCTGTCGCCCAGCAGTCCAATGAGGAGATCGCAATGCCCACCCTTGCCTTCGATGTTTACGGCACCCTGATCGACCCCAGCGACGTAACCCGACAACTGCGCACGACCCTCGGCGAGCGCGCCGAGGTGTTCTACCAGAGCTGGCGCGACAAACAGCTGGAGTACAGCTTCCGCCGTGGCCTGATGGGCGCCTACGTGGATTTTGCCCAGTGCACCCGTGAGGCCCTGGCTTTTGTCTGCGCGCAGACCCAGGCCCCGTTCGACGCCGCGGCGCAACAAGGCTTGCTGGATGCCTGGAGCCAACTGCCGGCCTTCGCCGACAGCGCCCCTGGCCTGCTCGCCCTGCAGCAACGCGGGATTCGCCTGTATGCCTTCTCCAATGGCAGCCAGGCGGCAGTCGGCGCCCTGCTCGAACAGGCCGGTCTGGCGGACTTCTTCGAGGAAATCGTCAGCGTCGAGGCAGTCCGCAGCTTCAAGCCGGCGCCGCAGGTTTACCAGCACCTGCTGAGCCGCACCGGCAGCGCCGCCGAAACGACCTGGCTGGTCTCCAGCAACCCCTTCGACGTGCTCGGTGCAAGCCACGCCGGCCTGTGCAGCGCCTGGGTCAGACGCAGCGAACAAGCCCAATTCGATCTCTGGGGCATCGAGCCGGATGTGCAGGTCGCTAGCCTGCTTCAACTGGCCGAACGCCTGCCCGACTGAGCCGCCGCCCCGCCCTCGGCGGCTGGCGCGAAGGCCAATCGCCGACTACAGCTTAAGACAGGCCCGGTAAAAACTATTCGATCCTGGGCCGACGCTATCGACCCGGGCCCGGCGTCACGGGTAACCTGCTCCACATCCATTGGCTGCCCGCGCGTGGGCGCCCCTGTCAGGGAGATGCACGATGCTGACCCTGCTCAATCTACTCTCTGCTGTCGCCCTGCTGATCTGGGGGACCCACATCGTCCGCACCGGCATCCTTCGGGTATACGGCTCGCAACTGCGCCAGGTGCTCAGCCACAACGTCAGCAAGCGGCCCCTGGCGTTCGCCGCCGGTATCGGCGTCACTGCCCTGGTGCAGAGCAGCAACGCCACCGCGCTGCTGGTCACCTCCTTCGTCGGCCAGGGCCTGATGGCACTGCCACCGGCGCTGGCGATCATGCTCGGCGCCGACGTCGGCACGGCGCTGATGGCGCGGGTGCTGACCCTGGACCTGAGCTGGCTGTCGCCGCTGCTGATTTTTCTCGGGGTGATCTTCTTCCTCTCCCGCCGGCAAACCCGCGCTGGCCAGCTTGGCCGGGTGGGCATCGGCCTGGGCCTGATCCTGTTGGCCCTGGAGCTGATCGTCGCCGCCGCCACGCCTATCACCCAGGCCCAGGGGATCAAGGTGCTGTTCGCCTCGCTGACCGGCGACCTGCTGCTCGATGCCCTGATCGGCGCCCTGTTCGCCCTGATTTCCTACTCCAGTCTGGCGGCCGTGCTGCTCACCGCGACCCTGGCCGGCGCCGGCCTGATCAGCCTGCCGGTGGCCATCGGCCTGGTGATAGGTGCGAACATCGGCAGCGGCCTGCTGGCCTTCCTGACCGCCAGCCTGCAGACCCCGGCAGGGCGCCGGGTGGCCCTCGGCAGCCTGCTGTACAAGCTGATCGGCCTGATTGTGGTGATCCCCCTGCTCAACCCGCTGGTGAGCTGGCTGGACAGCCTCGAGTGGCGTCCGGCGGAACTGGTGATCGCTTTCCACCTGCTCTACAACAGCCTGCGCTGCGTACTGATGCTGCCCACGGTCGGGCCGATGGCGCGCTTCTGCAACTGGCTGCTGCCGGACCGCCCCGAGGCCAGCGGCGTCGCCCGCCCGCGCCACCTCGACCCCACGGCGCTGGGCACTCCGGGCCTGGCGCTGGCCAACGCGGTGCGCGAAACCCTGCGCATCGGCGACCTGATCGAGACCATGCTGCGCCACCTGCTGGAAGTGCTGCGCAGCAACCAGCCGGCGCTGAGCAAGGAACTGCGCCGCCTGGACGACGACGTCGACGCGCTGTACGGCGCGGTCAAGCTGTACCTGGCCCAGGTACCGCGCGAGTCGCTCAGCGAACAGGACAACCGACGCTGGGCGGAGATCATCGAACTGGCGGTCAACCTGGAGCAGGCCGGCGACATCATCGAACGCATGCTCGGCAAGGTGCAGGACCAGAAGACCGCCCAGCGCCATTCGTTCTCCGACAGCGGCCTGGAGGAGCTGGCCAGCCTGCACGGGCAGCTGATGGCCAACCTGCGCCTGGGCCTGTCGGTATTCCTCTCCGGCGATGCCGAGAGCGCTCGCCAGCTGCTGCGAGAGAAACGCCGCTTCCGCGCCCAGGAGCGCCGCCTGGCCCACGCCCACGTCGGCCGCCTGCATCGCCAGGTGGTGCAGAGCATCGAAACCAGCTCGCTGCACCTGGAGCTGATCGGCGACATGAAACGCCTCAACTCGCTGTTCTGCAGCAGCGCCTACGTGGTGCTGGAGTCCAGGGACACCGGTGCGCTGCACGCGGAGGAAGTGGGCGGCGAGTAGGCCACCAGGGCGAACAGCAGAAAGCCACATCAGCTCCTTGGCCCGCGCAATCCGGGCAGCATTCCCCGGATCGCGCCCAGGCATCCCCGGGCTACGGACCAGGCTTACATCCAGCCACGTTCCTTGTAGTAACGCACGGCGCCGTCATGCAGCGGCGCGGTCAGGCCGGCCTCGATCATCTCGGCTTCCTTGAGATCGGCAAAGGTCGGGTGCAGGCGCTTGAACCGCTCGAGGTTGTCGAACACCGCCTTGACCAGCTGGTAGACCACTTCCGGGTCGACCTGAGCGGTGGTGGAGAGCACGGCCTTGACGCCAATCGAGGGGATCGCCGCATCGTTGCCGCGGTACAGGCCGCCGGGGATTTCGGCCTTGGTGTAGTAGGTTTTTTCGGCCAGCAGCTGGTCGATCTCGGGTCCGGCTACCGGCACCAGCACCGCGGCGGTGATGGTGGTGGCCTCCTGGATCGCGCCATTGGGGTGGCCGACGAAGTAGCTCATGGCGTCGATGTTATTGTCGCCCAGGGCGCTAGCCTGCTCGGCCGGCTTGAGCTCGCTGGACAGGGCAAACACCGACATCTCCCAGCCCTTGACCCGCAAGATTTCCTCGAGGGTGTCGCGCTGCCCGGAACCCGGGTTGCCGACGTTGACGCGCTTGCCCTTGAGGTCGTCGAAGCTGGCGACCTTGGCGTCGTGGCGGGCGAGGATGGTGAACACCTCGCTCTGCAAGGAAAACAGCGCACGGATATCGTCCATCGCACCCTCGCCGTCGAACGGCGCTAGCCCGTTGAGCGCCTTGAACTGGTGGTCCGACTGCATGATGCCGAAGTTGAACTCGCCGCTGCGCAGGCCATTGACGTTGGCCACGCCGCCGCCACTGACCGGGGCGTTGCACTTGATGCCGTGGGCGCCACGGTTGACGAAGCGGCAGATCGCCTGCCCCGCCACGTAGTAGATCCCGGTCTGACCGCCGGTGCCGATGGTGACGACTTGTTCTTCGGCCTGTACCGCGCCACTCAGGGTGATAGCCGCGAGTGCCGCCGACAGGGCCCATGCCAGGGATTTGCCTTTCATGGGAGTGCTCCTTTTCTGATTATTGTCGTTGCGCTGCGCAAAGCTCGTGGGTGGCGCCGCAAGCCAGAAAGTCTAACCCTTCGGACAGAATTTTCACTGAACAATGCACTTCTAGCGGGGAATCGGCTAACCAGGTACAAGCCCGCACGACACTGATCCCAGTCAATAGCAACGCGGGCCAGGCGCGCTAGCCTTGATGGCAATTAGCCACTGAGTTGTCGCCATGATCCAGACCCGCCTGCTCGTGACCCTGCCCAAAGCGCAATGCGCCAATCGGGTACGGCAAATACTCCAGGCCCAGGCGCCAGGCTGCGAAGTGCTCGGTCAGCCGCGCGACTGCAGCCAGGCCCCAGGCTGCCATTGGTTGCAGGCACTGCCGCCGCACCAGACCGGTGCAGTACTGGCCCTGCTCAGCGATGCGGTGGAGGTGCTGGAACAGACCCGGCATGCCTTCAAGTCGGCGCAACTGGCGCAGCTGCGTAAACGCCTGAACCGCATGCTGGAGGACTTGTCGGACAATCCCGAATCGGGTAAAACCACACTTTAGTAGTGGTTTTTCGCTTCGGCGCAAACCAGCTTTGCCGGGCAGGGCATATGGACCTGCAAGACAGAGCGCCGAGGTTAGTCATTTGCTGCAGATGACTCGCCTCGGCGCTTTTTTTTGCGCTGCGAAATGTAAAGGACTCCCCATGGGCAACGAACAAGAATTCCAGGAACTGCTCCAGCACGTCGGCCTCGACCGCGAAGAAATCATCCAGCGTCTGCGCTTTCTCGACTGGAGCGCCGCCGATGTCGAGCAGCTCAGCCGCCACGGCGCTGGGCTGCAGCCGGCCCACTCCGGCTTCCTCGAGCAGCTCTACCGGCGCCTCGGCGAGTTCCCGGCGACCGCCGCCATCGTCAACGACCCGGCCACCATCAGCCGCCTCAAGCACAGCCAGGGCGATTACTACCAGCGCCTGTGGAATGGCCCCTACGATCAGAGTTACGTGCTCGACCGCCTGCGCATCGGCTGGGTCCACCAGAAGATCGGCGTCGACCTCAAGTGGTACCTGGGCGCCTACCGCCTGTACCTGGCCGAGATGCTCGACGGCCTGCTCGGCGAGCACCCGGCCAGCGCCGGCTTCGCCAGCCTGCTGAAGGCGGTGTTCTTCGACATCGGCCTGGCCCTGGACACCTACAGCGCCGCGCAACGCAAGGCCCTGGAAGACAGCGAGGCGCGCTTCGCCCGCGCCCTGCGCGGTGCCAACGACGGGCTCTGGGACTGGCATGTCGATCACGACCAGCTGTACCTCTCCGAGCGCTGGGCGGGCATGCTCGAGCTGCACCGCGACCAGCTCGGCAGCGGCAGCGCCGGCTGGTTCGCCCGCGTCCATCCGGACGACCTCGGCGGCCTGCGCCGGGCCATAGACGCCCACCTGCAGGGCAGCACGGCTTCGCTGCACCACGAGTACCGCATCCGCCGGCAGAACGGCAGCTACCTGTGGGTGCTGGTGCGCGGCGTCGCCGAGCAATTCGCTCAGGGCCAGCGGCGCATGGCCGGCTCGCAGACCGATATCAGCCAGCGCCGCGCCGCCCAGGAGCAACTGCAGCACGCCGCCCGCCACGACTCGCTCACCGGCCTGGCCAACCGCGAGCGCCTGACCGAGCTGCTGGCTCAGGCCATGCAACGTCAGGGCCGGGCCGGTGCGCGCGAGGCGGCCCTGCTGTTCATCGACCTGGACCGTTTCAAGCTGATCAACGACAGCCTCGGTCATCATATCGGCGACCATGTGCTGGTGGAGGTGGCGCGCCGCCTCGGCCATTGCCTACGTCCCGGCGATCACCTGAGCCGTTTCGGCGGCGACGAGTTCGTGGTCCTGCTCGACGATCTCGCCTGCATCGCCGATGCCGAGCGGGTGGCCCAGCGCATGCTGGACAGCCTGCAGCCGCCGCTGCAGGTGCAGGAGCACCAGCTGGTGGTCAGCATCAGCATCGGCATCGCCGCCCTCAGAGAGGGAAACGCCGGTCTCGATTCGCTGCAAGCCGCCGACCTTGCCCTGTACCGCGCCAAGGCCGCCGGCAAGGCGCAGTTCGCCCGCTACAGCGCCGAAATGCAGGCCCAGGCCCAGCATCAGCTGGAACTGCAGAGCGCCCTAAGCCGTGCGCTGGCCAGGGACGAATTCAGCCTGGTCTATCAGCCCATCTGCCAGCTGGAGCAGGAGCATCCCGCCCTTGTGGCCGTGGAAGCGCTGTTGCGCTGGCAGCACAAGGGTCAGGCGGTTGCCCCGCTGGAGTTCATTCCCTGCCTGGAAGAGTCCGGAGGGATACTGGCGGTCGGTGACTGGGTGCTGCGCCAGGCCTGCGTGCAGGTGCGCCACTGGCAACTGGCTGGCCAGGCTGGGTTGCGTTGCTCGGTCAACCTGTCGATCCGGCAATTGCAACAGGCCGACTTTGCCGCGCGGGTCGCCGATATCCTGCGCGAGAGCGGCCTGCCGCCGGCCAGCCTGGTGCTGGAAATCACCGAAAGCCAGCTGATGGAAGACAGTGCCCAGACCCTGGCCTGCCTGCGTGAACTGGCCAGCCTGGGTATCCAGTTGGCGCTGGACGATTTCGGTACAGGCTACTCCTCGCTCGGCTACCTCAAACGCTTTCCGTTGCACATTCTCAAGGTCGACAAGACGTTCATCAGCGGTACCTCCGCGACTGGCGACTCGCAGCTGATCAGCCGCGCCATCATCGGCCTGGGCCTGAGCCTTGGCCTGGAGGTGGTGGCCGAGGGCGTGGAGCGCAGCGAACACCTCGACTTCCTGCGCGCCGAAGGCTGTCGCCTGGCCCAGGGCTACTGGTTCAGCCGGCCGCGAGTACCGGCCGAGCTGGAGCGCCTGTTCAGCGGCGAGGACTGCTTCGAGGGCCTCTACTGCCGGCTGCAGCCCCAGCTCGACCCCGCACCTTCATTCCCATAACACTAACGCGCGAGAGAACCGCCCCATGAAGCTCAATATGCCCGTCAGTGGCCGTGCCATCGCAGTCGACGCCCAAGCCAATATCCTTTCCACCACCGACCTCAAGGGGGCGGTGAGCTACGTCAATCCAGACTTCGTCGCCATCAGCGGTTTCACTGAAGCCGAGTTGCTTGGCCACAACCACAACATCGTGCGCCACCCGGACATGCCGCCGCAGGCCTTCGCCGACCTCTGGCGCACGCTCAAGGCGGGACGCTCATGGATGGGTCTGGTGAAGAATCGCTGCAAGAACGGCGACCATTACTGGGTCAGTGCCTATGCGACCCCAGTGCTGCGCAATGGCCAGGTGGTGGAATACCAATCGGTGCGCACGCTGGCATCGGCACCAGGGGTCAAGCGTGCCGAGGGCCTGTACGGCGAACTGCGCGCCGGACGCACCCCGCCACGGTTACGAGCGCCTCGGCTGAGCCTCACGCAACGTCTAAGTCTGCTCTGCGCAGCGCCCGGGCTGATCGTGGCCACGCTGCTCGGGGTCGGCGGCACTCTGCCGCTGCTGCCCGCCCTCGGCGGCACGGCGTTGCTCGCCGGGTTGCTGGCCGGCGTGCTGCACCTTGGCCTGCGGCCGCTGGAGGGCTTGACCGAGCAGGCCCGGGCGATTGCTGACAACCCGCTGAGCCAGCTGGTGTATACCGGCCGCAACGACTGTTTCGGCCAGATTGCCTTCGCCCTGCACAGCCTGCAGGCTGAAACCGGTGCCGTGGTCGGCCGGATGGCAGACTCTGCCCGGCAGCTGAGTGTCGAAGCCGGGCAGTTGGTCGCCGCGGTGGACAGCAGTAGCCAGGCGACCATGCAGCAACAGGGCGAAACCGATCAGGTCGCCAGCGCCATCGGCCAGATGGCCAGTAGCGTGCAGGAGGTAGCGCGGCATGCCCAGCTCAGCGCCAGCGCTGCCGGAGCCGCCGACCTGGAAACCGGCAGCGGTCTGCAGCTGGTCGAACACACCCGGCAGTCGATCGCCGCCCTGGCCAGCGAAGTACAGCAGAGCAGCCAGGTGATCCACCAGCTGGAGTTGCACAGCCAGGAGATCAATCGCGCCCTGGAAGTGATCCAGAGCATTGCCGAGCAGACCAACCTGCTCGCCCTCAACGCCGCGATCGAAGCGGCACGGGCCGGCGAGGCCGGGCGCGGTTTCGCCGTGGTCGCCGACGAAGTGCGCGGCCTGGCCTCGCGCACCCAGCAGTCCACCGCGGAAATCCACGCCATCATCAGCAACCTGCAGCAGGGCACCGGCAACGCCGTGGCGGCCATGAGCCGTAGCCAGCAACAGGCCGAGGCCAGCGTTGCCCATGCGCTACAAGCCGCCCAGGCACTCGAAGGCATCAACCAGCGGGTCGGCCAGATCAGCGACATGAACCTGCAGATCGCCGCCGCCGTCGAGCAGCAGAGCGCCGTCGGCGACGACATCCAGCGCAACCTCAGCGGCATCCGCCTGGCCAGCGAGAGCAACGTGCTGGCCGGCAGCCAGAGCCGCAGCAGCGCCAGCCAGGTCGCCGCCCTGACCGACCGCCTGCAGGCCCTGGTCGAACATTTCTGGGGGCAGAAGCGCAATCACTGATGACCGGCAGGCGGGTCTGAACACAAGCTTCGTGCACAAGGAGTATTCTCCGCTATTCGCCGACCCCGACCATTGCCATGAGCCTACCCTTGACCCTACTCGCGCGCTGGAAAACTCAGCTGCTCAGCCTATTCGCCCTACTCCAGCGCCACCCCGGGCTGGTGGCGATCTTCGGCTTCGCCTCGGGGCTGGCGAGCTTCCTGCTGGTCGAACGCCAGGCCGAACTGGCCCAGGTGCTGGCCACGGTGATGTTGGCCAGCTGGCTGTGGCTGATCCTGGAAAACATCCTGCGTGCGCAGATCGCCCGCTGGTTCGGCTTCGAGCTGCCGCCGCCGCTGCTGCGCTACGCGACCCAGATGATCCACCAGGAAAGCCTGTTCTTCGTCCTGCCGTTCTTCTTCATCACCACCACCTGGAACAGCGGCCAGGCGCTGTTCAGCGGTGTGCTGGCGGTGGCTGCGCTGGTCTCGATCATCGACCCGCTGTACTACAAATGGCTGGCGCCGCGGCGCTGGCTGTTCCTCGCCTATCACACCCTGACACTGTTCGCGGTCATGCTCACCGCCCTGCCGATCATCTTCAAGCTGACCACCCCGCAGAGCTACCAGCTGGCCCTGGCCACCGCGGTGATCCTGTCGTTTCCCAGCCTGATTGGGATCATCACCGTGCAGCGCTGGTGGCGCGGCGGGCTGCTGGTCGGCTTGACCCTGGTGCTGGGGGCGACCGGCTGGCTGGCGCGCTCCTGGGTGCCGCCGGCGACGCTGTGGCTGACCGATGTCGCAGTGACCACCGAGTTCGATGACCGCAACCGCGCACCGGGCACCAGGCTGAAGCAGCTCAGTGTCGCGCAACTGCAAAACCAGGGTCTGTTCGCCTACACCGCGATCAACGCGCCGCGCGGCCTGAACGAACGCATCTACCACGTTTGGCGCCACAACGGCCGGGCCGGCGAGCATATCGCCCTGGACATCCACGGCGGACGCGAGAAAGGCTACCGCGCCTGGACCCACAAGCAGAACTTCCCGAGCGACCCGCTCGGCAACTGGCAGGTGCAGGTCATGACCGAGGCCGGGCAGATGATCGGCGTGCTGCGCTTCAAGGTAGTGGAATAGCCGGCAATCCCGGCTGCTTCACGTTGGTCGGCACCCCGGATTGCATTCGGGCTACGGCAGCGGGGTAGCCACAGCGCCGAAGCGCCCCTGAGCGGTCGAACCTGATGGCTGCGCCGGTCAGCCGAAGAACCAGTAGCACACGCCGATGGCGGCGAGGATGCCAGCCAGGTCGGCGAACAGCGCACAGGCCACGGCGTGGCGGGCACGCTGGATGCCCACCGCACCGAAATACACCGCCAGCACGTAGAAGGTGGTCTCGGTACTGCCCTGCACCGTCGCGGCTAACAGGGCGGGAAAGCTGTCGACGCCGAAGCTCTGCATGGTCTCGATCAGCATGGCCCGCGCCGCGCTGCCGGAGAACGGCTTCATCAGGGCGGTGGGCAGGGCGTCGATGAAGCGGGTGTCCCAGCCCAGCCACTGGACCACGGCGCGCACGCCATCCAGGCCGAAGTCCAGGGCACCGGAGGCGCGCAGCACGCCGATCGCGCAGAGCATGGCGACCAGGTAGGGCAGCAGGCTCTTGGCCACGTCGAAGCCTTCCTTGGCGCCTTCGATAAAGCTCTCGTAGACCGGCACCCGGCGCAGGGCGCCGACCAGCAGAAACAGCAGGATAAGACCGAACAGGGTGAGGTTGCCAAGCAGCGAGGACAGCGCCGCCAGCGCCGTGGCCGAGAGGCCGGCGAGCAGCGCCATGAAGCCGCCGAGCAGCAGCGCACCGGGAATCAGGTAGGCCAGCACCACCGGATCCCACAGGCGCAGGCGCTGCACCAGGGCCACCGCCAGCAGGCCGGCCAGGGTCGAGGCGCTGGTGGCCAGGAGGATCGGCAGGAACACCAGGGTCGGGTCGTCGGCGCCCTGCTGCACCCGGTACATGAAGATCGATACCGGCAGCAGGGTCAGGGACGAGGTGTTGAGCACCAGGAAGAGGATCTGCGCGTTGCTCGCCACCACCTTGCTCGGATTCAGCTCCTGCAGCGCGCGCATGGCTTTCAGGCCGATCGGCGTGGCGGCGTTGTCCAGGCCCAGGCCGTTGGCGGCGAAGTTGAGGGTGATAAAGCCCAGCGCCGGATGGCCGCGCGGCACCTCGGGCATCAGCCGCGCAAACAAGGGCCCCAGGGCGCGGCCGAGGAGGTCGACCAGGCCGGCCTTCTCGGCGATGCGCAGAAAGCCCAGCCACAGGGTCAGGGTGCCGAACAGCACCACCATCACCTCGACCGCCAGCCTGGCCATGGCGAACAGGCTCTCGACCATGGCGGCGAACACCGCCGGATCGTCACCCAGCAACCAGCGCGACAGTGCCGCCAGCGCCGCCACCACGAAAAAGCCCAGCCACAAGCCGTTCAGCATCATCCACCCCCAATCGATGCGCGGATGATAACGCGGCTCAAGGTGGCGGCGTCCAGGTTGTGTGGTGAATGGCGGGGATTAGCCGGACACGACCCTGCCCGAGCATGGCGTCCTGCTATTGGCTCTCAGCTGGGCGCAGTACTCTGCCGGCGCCCCATTGCAGGGCGCCCGCCGTGGATGGCTAGCCCCGTGGGCGGCGGCCCATGATGAACGACACGATGAACATCACCAGAAACACCACGAACAGAATCTTCGCGATACCCGTGGCAGTGCCGGCGATACCACCGAAACCCAGTACGGCAGCGACGATGGCGATGATCAGAAAAGTTATGGCCCAGCTCAACATGGCGTTTCTCCTTGGTGTGTGAGGTCTTGCAAAATATGCTTCGAATTTACAGTCGCGCTGCCGCGCGCGGGCATTGCAAAGACTTTCCCGTCGCGACCTGACCCGCCGCCGCACTGCTGCCGGGGTATGCCATCATCCTGGGCGTGATTGCCCCACAGCCATTGGCCGGCCAGCACCGTGCCGCCGAACATCACGCCGGACAGGAGCAGCAGAGTCGCCAGCAGCAAGACCAACGCACAGAGGGCCGCCTTGCTGGTCTGCAGCTGCATGTACATGGCTAAAACACCCAACTGGCTTTGCGCGAGGGGTCGCTCCAGGTTGGCGCCAGACTGTCGCTGCCGATTTGCTGCACCCGCCGTACCGCCGGCACGGCGCCTGTCGGCAGGCTCGTCGGTAGGGCTGGAGCCGTCAGCACGGCACGAGGCGCGGTCACTTCGGCATCCCGACTCAACACCAAGCCAATCAGCGCCAGCACAAACGCGCTGCCAACCAACAAATACTTATCGCTTGACGCGAGATCGAAATAACGGCGACTCATCCTGAAACTCCTCCCAGTCTTGCCTGGGTTGTCCGCTGCCCGGCCGGCATGGATGCTGGGGCTGGGGCTGGGGCTGGGGCTGATAGCTTGACTAGTGCAGCAGGCGTGCCAGCTAAACTGAAAATAAAAAGACTTTAAGATCAATAAGATAAAAATAAATCCGGCAGCGAATACGGGCATCTTGCACGATCCAGCGCCGACCGCCGGGCGTTTTGCACGACGGCCGACGGAGAGAACGCCCGGCAGTGAAAGCTTAACCCGTGACTTTCAGGCCTGCGGCTTTCACCGACCGCACGCCGCGGATGTTGCGCGCGGTCTCGATTGCCAGCTGCTTCTCGGCCTGGCTCAGCACGCTGCCGCCGAGCGTGACCTGCCCGGCCTTGGTCTCCACTGAGATATTCAGGCCCGAGGTGTTGCGGCTGTAGAGCAGGCTGGATTTGACCTTGCTGGTGATCCAGCTATCGCTGATCACTGCCTTGGCATCAGTCGCAGCGTGCTGTGCTTTTGCCGCTGTTGTATCGGCGGCGCTGACGCTCAGCTGGTTATGCACCTGGCGCACCCCGTCGGTATTGGCCGTCAGGCGTCCGGCCAGCTCCTTGGCCGCCGCCGACTGTGCACTGCCCGTCAGAGTCACCACACCCTTATCGCTGGTCACCTTGATGTCCAGACCTTCGGTGTTGCTGTTCCACAGCAGCTTGGATTTCACCGTGGCGACCAGGGTAGCGTCGTCGAAACGCTGCGCCAGGGTTGGTTCACTGCTGACCGTAGGTTCGATCTTCGGATCGATCTGCAGCTGGTTATCGACCTTGTTCACCCCGTCGATGCCCAGCGCGACCTGCTCGGCGAGGTCGCGCTCGACGGAAGTTTCCACGCTGCCGGTGAGCAGCGCGCTGCCGTTCTCGACATCCACATCGATCTTGAACGGACTGAGGTGACGGTTGAGGGCGAACGCGGTCCAGATCGAACCTTCCTGACGGGCTTCACTGAGCTGGCTGCTCAGATCGCCCTGCTCGGCGTAGGCCGCCAAGGGCATGAAGGCAAACAAACCGGCGGTCGCGGTGGCCAGGGCCAGGGTTTTCAACTGATGCATGGCAGAACTCCTATTGAATCCACTTACCAGCTACCTGCGGCAGCTTTATGTGGGTGGACTCTTGCAGCCCTTGTGCCAGCTCTTTTGATTAAATTAATCCTATAAATATCAGCACCTTATTAAATATATCCAAAAGCCCAAGCATGCAATGTGCAAGATCGCCGCATACTCGTCATGCAACTTGCACGAGAGCGCGGGGACTAATCCTCACATTCAGCCTCTGGAGATGGACATGGACGCAGCACAACCCGGCGGGCGCATCCTGCTGGTCGATGACGAGGCGGCAATCTTGCGCACCTTCCGTTACTGCCTGGAGGACGCCGGCCATCAGGTTGCCACGGCCAGCAGTGCCCATCAGGCTGAAGCGCTGTTGCAACGCCAGGTGTTCGACCTGTGCTTCCTCGATCTGCGCCTGGGCGAGGACAGCGGCCTCGACGTGCTGGCGCAGATGCGCGTGCAGGCGCCCTGGATGCGCGTGGTGATCGTCACCGCCCTGTCAGCGGTGGACATCGCCGTGGATGCCATCCAGGCCGGCGCGGCGGATTACCTGGTCAAGCCCTGCAGCCCCGAGCAACTGCGCATGGCGGCGACCAAACAACTGGAAATACGCTACCTGTCCACCCGCCTGGAAGCCCTGGAAGGCCAGGTGCGCAACCGCAAGCAGGAGCTCGACTCGAACAACCCGACCATGATGGCAATCCTGGAAACCGCACGCCAGGTGGCCGTTACCGACGCCAACATCCTGATTCTCGGCGAGTCCGGCACCGGCAAGGGTGAGCTGGCGCAGGCCATCCATGGCTGGAGCCGGCGGGCGAAAAAGCTCTGCGTGACCATCAACTGCCCCTCGCTGACCGCCGAACTGATGGAAAGCGAACTGTTCGGCCATAGCCGCGGCGCCTTCACCGGAGCCAGCGAAAGCACCCTTGGCCGCGTCAACCAGGCCGACGGCGGCAGCCTGTTCCTCGACGAGATCGGCGACTTCCCGCTGACCCTGCAACCCAAGTTGCTGCGTTTCATCCAGGATCGGCAATACGAGCGGATCGGCGACCCGGTGACACGCCAGGCCGACGTGCGCATCCTCGCCGCCACCAATCGCATCCTCGGCGAGATGGTCAAGGACGGTCAGTTCCGTGAAGACCTGCTCTACCGCCTCAACGTCATCACCCTCAACCTGCCGCCGCTGCGCGAGCGCAGCGAAGACCTGCTGCCCTTGGCCGAGCGCTTTCTCGCCCACTTCGTCGAGGAATATGCCCGCCCGGCGCGCGATTTCAGTGACGCGGCACGCGCGGCTTTGCTGGCCTACCACTGGCCGGGCAACATTCGCGAACTGCGCAATGTGATCGAGCGCGCCAGCATCATCTGCACCCAGCCACTGGTCGAGGTCAGCCACCTTGGCCTCGGTGGGCAGCTGCCCGGCAGCGGTCCGCGAGTCGGCGCCGCGATGAGCCTGGAAGCACTGGAGAAAGCCCATATCGGCGCGGTGCTGGCCAGCAGCGAAACCCTCGACCAGGCGGCCAAGACCCTGGGCATCGATGCCTCGACCCTGTACCGCAAACGCAAGCAGTTCAACCTGTGAAGCTGCGCGGCCGGCTCTTCCTCAACAGCAGCGCACTGATCACCGTGGCCTTGCTCGGCCTGCTGCTGGGCATGTTCAGCGTATTGCAGCTGACCAAGACGCAAAACCAGGCGATGACCCACAACCTGAGCATGCTCGACGCCACCCTCGGCCTGCGCCTGGAAGTGGGCAAGCAGCTGGTCCTGCTGCTGCCGGAAAACCTCGACCGCCAGGCCTTGCAGGCTTCCGATCGGCGCTTCAACGACTGGCTCGAGCAGATCCGCGCAGGCGCCCAGGACGACAGCGACCGCCAGGCCCTGAGCGAGATCCAGCGCGCTTACGCGCTCTTTGAGCAGCTGCTGGAAAAGCCCTTTTTGGCGCGCCAGGCATTGCTCGGCTCCACCACCTTCGGCCAGTCGGTGGAAGACCTGCGCGAGCGCATCAATGCCGTGCAACTGCGCTATTTCGCCGAACTGCAAAGCTCCGAACAGCGCTCACAGGAGCGCGCCACCCTGATTGTCGGACTGCTCGGCCTGATCGGGCTGGCCGTGCTGCTGGTCGGTTTCGTCACCGCGCACAGCATCGCTCAGCGCTTCGGCCAGCCGCTGGAGGCCCTGACGCTGGCGGCCGAGCGGATCAGCCAGGGCGACTTCCAGGTCAACCTGCCGCCTTCACCGGTCGCCGAACTGTCGTCCCTGAGCCAGCGTTTCGGGGTGATGGCCGAGTCGCTCAGGCAATTCAAGAACAGCGATGTCGAGACCCTGCTCACCGAGCAGCGGCGCTTGCAGGCGGTGCTCGACAGCATCGACGACGGCCTGCTGATTTTCGACCGCGGCGGTCTGCTCGATCACTTCAATCAGGTTGCCCAGCGCCAGCTCGGCTGGTACGACCAACCGCGCGGCGTGAGCATCGGCCAGGCCCTGCAGCGCCCGGGACTGGAAGAGCAGTTGCAACGGGTCATGCGCGGCGAAGGCCTGGAACAGGCCCCGGAAGACCTGGAAGTCGAAGCCGACGGTGAAACCCGCCTGCTGACCTACCGGCTGACCCCGGTCAGCCTCAGCGACGAACGGATTCACGGTGCGGTGATGGTGCTGCACGACGTCACCGAGCAACGCGCCTTCGAGCGCGTACGCAGTGAATTCGTCCTGCGCGCCTCGCATGAGTTGCGCACCCCGGTGACCGGCATGCTCATGGCCTTCGCCCTGCTGCAGGAACGCCTGCACTTCCCCGCCGAGGCGCGCGAGAGCAAGCTGCTGCTCACCGTCGACGAAGAAATGCGCCGCCTGCTCCTGCTGATCAATGACCTGCTGAATTTCTCGCGCTACCAGAACGGCCTGCAACAGCTCGACAGGCGCCCCTGCGACCTCGAGCGCCTGCTGCAGCAGGCGCAACAGCGCTTCGCCGCCCAGGCCGCCGAGCGCGGGGTCACGCTCAGTGTCGAGGTCGAAGGCGTGCTGCCGGAGATCGATCTGGATCGCCTGCAGATCGAGCGCGCCCTCGACAACCTGCTCGGCAACGCCCTACGCCACAGCCACGTCGACGGGCAGATCCGTCTGCAGGCACGGCGCCAGGGGCAACGGGTGATCCTGGCCGTCGAGGATGATGGCGAGGGCATTCCCTACAGCCAGCAGGCGCGGGTATTCGAGCCGTTCGTCCAGGTCGGCCGCAAGACCGGTGGCGCAGGCCTCGGCCTGGCGCTGTGCAAGGAGATCGCCCAACTGCACGGCGGGCGCATCGGCGTGCGGTCGCGACCGGGACAGGGCGCGCGCTTCTATCTGGAGCTGCCGCTCTGATGCCAGCCGCCGGCAAACACTCGGCGGCGGTGAACATCACCAACGTGGCCCAGCTCGAAGCTGTCGGGTGGGCCGGGCCTCTCAGGGCTGGCGGTTGAGCACCAGCAACAGCGCCGCCGTCTCGGCATCCGGCTCACCGTCGTAGCGCGCCTGGCGGTACTTCATCTGGAAGGCGGCCAGCACATTGCGCGTGGCCTCATCCAGCTCGCCATGCTTGGGCACCCGATAGCCCTGACGCTGCAGCTGCTGCTGAAACCAGGCCACCGTGGGCAGGCTCTTGGCGAACAAGGCCTGCTGCTGCGCCACGGCCTGGGCGTCCGGCCAGGGCAGCAGACCTGCGTCGGCCAGGCGTTTCCAGGGGAACAGCGGCCCCGGATCGACCTTGCGCTGCGGCGCCACGTCGCTGTGGCCGAGAATGCTGCCGAGGGGCAGTTGATGGCGCCGCACTATGTCCTCGAGCAGTTCGATCAGCGCGTCGATCTGCGCCGGGGCGTAGGGTTGCCAGTAGCGCCCGGTGGGGCTTTCGTAGTAGCCCTGGTTGACCAGTTCGATGCCGATCGAGGTGCCATTGAGCCAGGTGCGCCCCTGCCACTGGCTGTCGCCGACGTGCCAGGCACGGCGGTTTTCATCGACCAGGCGGTAGATGGTCGGCGGCGCAGCGCCGATCAGGTAATGGCTGCTGACCTCTTCCTCGGTCAGCAGGCGCAAGGAGCGCGGCAGATCGGTCGAGGTGTAGTGCAGGATGATGTACTGCACCCGGCTGTTCTGACCGATCGCGGTGTAGCGGTCGTCGATCCGCGGACCGCTGGCACAACCGGCGAGCAGGATGAGTAACAGGGCAAGGCAAAGGACTCTCATGGACGGATATGCAACACGCTTTGCAGGTTATCCAACAGCATGTCGACGCTGAGCATGATCAACAGCATGCCCATCAGTCGCTCTACTGCGGTCAGCCCGCGGGGGCCGAGGAAACGCTGCAGGAACGAGGCCTGCAACAGGATGAAGGCGGTCGCCGCCCAGGCCAGCAGTACCGCGGCGTAGAGTTCCCAGAGCGGCCCTTCATGGGTATTGCGCAGGGTCATCAACACCGCCAGGGCCGAGGGCCCGGCCAC
Source organism: Pseudomonas sp. (assembly GCF_041601375.1). Taxonomy (GTDB): domain Bacteria; phylum Pseudomonadota; class Gammaproteobacteria; order Pseudomonadales; family Pseudomonadaceae; genus Aquipseudomonas. The sequence continues at coordinate 40,834 of NZ_JBFIIG010000009.1, forward strand.
CGCCGGGGTGACCAAGGGTACCAGCATGGGCTCGCCGTCCGGAGTATCGCCGAGCAGCCCCTGCGGGCCGGGGAAGATCATGCGCATGGCGATCACGAACAGGATGATACCGCCGGCAATCGCGATTGCCTCGCGCGACAGGCCGAGGGCGTTGAGGGCTTTGTCACCAAAGGTAAGGAACAGCAGGAGCAAGGCCAGGGCACAGAGCAACTCGCGCCCCGCCACCCACAGCCGGCGCTTGGGCGCGACATTCTTCAGCGCGGCGATATAGATCGCGATATTGCCGAACGGATCGGTCACCAGAAAGATCAACACCGCGATACCGAAAATATCCATGCAGCACTCCTCGACAGGTCACGACAGTCTAATGTTGTAGTAGGCGTGAGTCTGTCGGCAAAACGCCTTCGTCAGGCGAATCGGCGGCAGTTGCATACTCGCTGCACCATCGCCTGTGCCCCGGCCATTTTGCCAGACCGCCGTTCGAGGAACCCACCATGCGCGCACTGCTGTGGTTCAAACTGGATCTGCGCCTCGACGATCACCCGGCCCTGCAGGCCGGACTGAGTGCCGAATGCCTGCTGCCGGTATTCGTCTTCGACCCGGCGCAGCTGCAGTCCTGCGCCTTCGGCAGCCGCCGGCTCGGCGTGCACCGGGCGCGCTTTCTCCTGGAGAGCCTGACGGCGCTGAACGGCGCGCTGCGCCAGCGCGGTTCGCACTTGCTGGTTCTGCCGGGCACGCCAGAGCAGGTGATCCCCCGGCTGGTCAAACAGTTCGAGCTGGACCGGGTGCTGACCCTGGAAGAGATCGCCCCAGACGAGCGCGCGCAACTGGCCCGCGTGCAAGGCGCGCTTGCTGGGGTCGCCCTGCAGCAAGTGCCCGGCAACAACCTGTTGCACGCCGAGGAACTGCCCTGTGCCCTCGAACGACTGCCGCATGTGTTTAGCCAGTTCAAGAACCTGGTCGAGGAACGCCTGCACGTGTTCCAGCCGCGCCCCGCGCCATACCGCCTGCCATCCCTGCCGGACGGCGCGCAGGCGCTGCTGCAAGCCTTGCCCAGCCTGTCCCGGCTGGGTCTGGGCGAGCCGCTCAGCGTGCCGGCCAGCGCCTTCCCGTTTTCCGGCGGAGAAACCGCGGCCCAGGCACGCCTGCGCGATTACCTGTGGAACAGCCAGGGTGTGCGCCACTACAAAGACACGCGCAACGGCATGATCGGCAGCGAGTATTCGTCGAAATTCTCACCCTGGCTGGCCAACGGCAGCCTCTCGGCCCGGCGGGTGATGGCCGAGTTGCGCCGCCATGAGGCGCAATACGGGCGCAACGATTCGACCTATTGCCTGTGGCTGGAGCTGCTCTGGCGCGACTTCTTGCGCTGGACCCTGGTTCGCCTCGGCAGCGCGCTGTTCAAGGCGGGCGGTCTGAAAGCCACGGAGCATGCCCCGCAACGGCTCGATCACGGCTACCGGCGCTGGTGCCAGGGCCGCACCGGCATGCCCCTGGTGGACGCCAATATGCGCGAACTGGCCGCCACCGGTTTCATGTCCAGCCGCGGCCGCCAGGTCGTCGCCAGCTACCTGATCAATGACTTGCAGCAGGACTGGCGATACGGCGCCGCCTGGTTCGAGGAGCACCTGATCGACTACGACCCGGCGAGCAACTGGGGCAATTGGGCCTACCTCGCCGGTGTCGCCTGCGACCCGCGGCACACGCACCCATTCAACGCCCTGCGCCAGGCCCGCGAATACGATCCGGACGCCACCTACGTCAGCCTCTGGTTGCCGGAACTGCGCCATGTGCCCCAGCATTTGCGCCACACCCCGTTCCTCCTCTCGCAACGGCAACTGGACGCCCTCGACTACCCGCGTCTGGAACAGATTCCAGAGACCTGGCGGCCCTACCTGCCCAGGGCGGCCTGAGGCCCACTGGGGCGCGGAGAACGGGGGATGGGGAAAGATCGAGACCTCCCTCCTGGGAGTGGCTAGACGCCCTTATCAAACAACCCGTATATCATTGATTTTACGGGCTATTACATCCTCTGTAGGAGCGGCTTCAGCCGCGAATTCTTCGCGGCACAGCAAAGCTTCGCGGCCGAAGCGGAACGCCGCCCGGCCGCGCCTACGACGGCGGGCCCCGCGCGCACCCGGTTTGCTGCGCGACCACGCGGCATCGTAGGCGGGGCGGCCGCTCCTGCACGGGGTGGCCAGTGTCCAGCGCCTATCCTGGGGACTCAGCCCGCCTCGACGCAGTTGCGGCCGCCACGCTTGGCCCGGTACAGCGCCTGGTCGGCGCGCTCGAATACCTGCTCGCCGCGCTCGGCGCTGGCGAAGGCAGCGATCCCGGCCGACAGGGTAATGGTCACCCGCTCGCCCCTGAAGTGGAACGGGCAGGCTTCGATGCCGGCCCGCAGGGTTTCCAGCAGCTGCAGGCCACCGGCCAAGGGGGTCGCCGGAATCAGCAGGGCGAACTCCTCGCCGCCGAAGCGGGCGATGAAGTCGGTCTTGCGCAGGCGCTTGTGCAGTTCGCCGGCGATGATCTTCAGCACCTTGTCGCCGGCCAGGTGGCCGTACTCGTCGTTGATCCGCTTGAAGTGGTCGATGTCGACCACCGCCAGCAGCAGTTCGCCGCCGTAGCGTTGCCAGCGCGCCACTTCCAGTTCCAGGCGTTCGTTCCAGGCCGCGCGATTGGGCAGGCCGGTGAGCGGATCGAGCAGGGCTTTCTGCCGTTGCTCCTCCAGGTGCTGACGAAAGCCCTTGGCTTCCTGCTCCATGCTCGCCACCCGCTCGACCAGGGTTTGCAAACGCCCGGCCACCAGTTGCTCACGCTCGTCACGCTGGCGCTGGTATTGCTCCATGGTTCCCAGCAAGCCGTTCAGGCGGTTCTCCACCAGCCCCTTGAGGCTGTGCAGGTCGGTGGCCTGCTGCACGCTGCTGTGCAGACCGTCGACCTGCTGACGCAGTTCGCTATCCAGTTCGCGCGCGGCACCGACCGAATCGGCGTAGCCATCGTGGGCGTCTTGCAAGCCGCCCTGAAAAGTCGCCAGACGTTCATTGAGCTGCTTGAGGTAACCCTCGAACTCGCGCTGGCCGACATCGGCGAGGGCCAGCATCAGCACGGCCAGATCGTCCAGCACCGGCACCAGCTCATACATATTCAACCCGGCCAGAATTCGCTCGCGCAGCAGGTCGGCCTGGTCCTGGTGGCGCTCCGGCAAGGCCAACTCATCCAACAGGCCGAGCAGGGTTGTCTCGACATGCGTGGCGATGGCGCTGTAACCGGGCTCTGGCAGCGACGGCAGGGCGTACTCGGGATCCGCCTCGACAGGCTCGAGCGGTTCTTCAGCGGCGTCCGGCTCTGCTGCCAGCGGCGCCGCCGACGGCAACAGGCCGGCAGGCAATGGCAGGCTGTCGAGCACGCTCGCCGCCGGGGCCGGGGCGTGAACGGCGTTCTCCGCGGCCTGGCCGACGGCACCCGCCGTTGCGTCGTCAACAGAGCGGACGGGTGCTGGCTCTGCCAGGGGCACGACTGCCGATGGCACTGTCAGCGGCGGCAGCGGCGCCACAGGCACAGGCACAGGCACAGGCACAGGCACAGGCCCGGATTCTGGCGCGGGCGGCAGCTCATGGATGGCCGGCGTGCGGCCGGCGAACAGGCGCTGGAGCAAGCCCGGGCGCTCGAGCTGCTCGTGCCCCAGCACTGCCAGGGCCTGTTGTTGCAGAGCACTCAACTCGGCCAGCAACAGGGGCAGTTCGCGCACCTGCTCGGCACGGCTATCGAGCTGCTTGGCATAGTTTTTCAGTGGTTTGCGCACTTCGCGCGGCAGGTCCAGTTCGAGCAACTGGTCGACCAATGCCACCAGTGCGCTGGAAACCTGCCCGACCCGCTGCTGGCGCCGCTGCTCGGAGTCCAGTACGGCTGTTTCCAGACGCGGGATCAGCGCCGCGAGCCCGGCATCCATGTCGTCGCGGCGCAAGATTTCGCGCAGATCCTGCATGCACCGGTCGACCGCTTTGTCGGCCCCCTCGGCCGCCAGGCTGCTGCGCACCAGGCCCCGCCGCAGCAGGTCGAGCCGCGCATCCCAGCTTTGTTCGAGGGTTTCCTGCCGTTCGAGGCTGGCCAGGTATTTGTCTTTCCAGCGCTGGGCGTCGTTGTTCATGCCGGGGACGTGTCCAGTGCGAGCAGCGGCGCGCCACCGATTGTCTCGGGCAGGCGAATTTCCACGGCCACCGGCAGGTGGTCGGAGATCGGCAGGGCCAGCACCTCGAAGCGCTCCAGCACCAGGTCGGGGCTGAGCAGGATATGGTCGAGGCAGCGCTGCGGCCGCCAGCTGGGAAAAGTCGCTTCGATCTGCGGCGCCACCAGGCCGAGGTCGCGCAAGGGCGAGCTCAGCAGCAGGTCGCTGGCGTGGGTGTTCATGTCGCCCATCAGGATCTGATGCCGGTAGCCGCCGATCAACTCGCGGATATAGGCCAACTGGCGGGTGCGGGTTCGCGCGCCGAGCGCCAGGTGCATCATCACCACCACGATGGCGTCCTCGCCTTCGCCGATGCGCAGCAGCATCGCGCCGCGACCCGGCGGGCCGGGCAACGGGTGATCCTCCAGCAGGCTGGGGCGCAGCCGGCTGAGCACGCCATTGCTGTGCTGGGCCAGACGGCCAAGGTTGCGATTGAGCTGCTGGTACCAGTAGGGAAAGGCACCGAGATGGGCCAGGTGTTCGACCTGGTTGACGTAGCCGGAGCGCAGGCTGCCGCCATCGGCCTCCTGCAGGGCGACCAGGTCGTAATCGGCGAGCAGAGTGCCGATGCGCTGCAGATTGCCGGCGCGGCCGATGTGCGGCAGCAGGTGCTGCCAGCTGCGCGTCAGGTAGTGATGGTAGCGCTGGGTGTTGATGCCGACCTGGATGTTGAAGCTGAGCAGGCGCAGGCGCCCGCCGCAGGGCCAATCGTCGGCAGGCGGGCACCGTGGGTTGACCTGCGGGTCACACAGGCCAACCGGACGGCTGGAGGGCCAACGGCGCACCTCAGTTCACGCCCGGGGCGCCTACTGCGCCGCCCGTTCCTTGGCAATCAGGTAATCGGCCACTTCCAGGGCCTGCTTGGCACCGCCGGCGCTGCCGAGGTCGAAGCGATACTTGCCGTTGACGATCATCACCGGCACGCCACTGATCTGGTAAGCCATGCCCAGCTTCTTGGCCTTTTCCATCTGGCTCTTCACGCCGAAGGAGTTGTAGGTCTTGAGGAAGGCGTCCTTGTCGACGCCGTAGCTGGCGAGGTAGTCGGCCATTTCATCCGGGCTCGCCAGCTTCTTGCCTTGCTTGTGGATGGCGCTGAATACCGCGTCATGCACCTTCTGCTCGACCTGCATGCTCTCCAGGGTGATGAACAGCTGGCCGTGGACGTTCCAGGCACCGCCGAACAGGGCGGGGATACGCCGGAAATTGACATCGTCGGGCAACTGCTCGACCCAGGGGTTGATGGTCGACTCGAACTGATAGCAGTGCGGGCAGCCATACCAGAACAACTCGACCACCTCGATCTTTCCGGGCTTGGCTACCGGCACGGGGCTGGTGAGTTCGACATAGTTCTTGCCGGCCACGGGTTCCGCCTGAACAGCCAGCGCGAACAGGCTGCTGACGGCCAGGGCGGCGCAGAGGATCAGTTTACGCATGGGGTACTCCTTGCTTGGATGTTAAGGGCCTGTCAATAAATAACTACGACGCCTTGCTGGTCTTTTCGTCCGCCTTCGGCGTTACGGCAACGCTTACATAGAACCACTATGCGCGCCTTGCCGTGCGACGTGAACGGACCCACTAATGCCGCGGGGGCAGGGATGCCCAGGAGCGGCCTTGAAGGCAAACGAAAATCCGGCGCATTACGTAGCAGTTATTTCTTTCCATGACCTAAGCGTCGCCCAGCGACGAGTCGGAAATCAGACTCTGTGCTGCGGGCCAGGTTCCAATCATTGTAGCGGGCTGACAAACGAAAAAGGGTGGCCGCGGCCACCCTTTTCATTGCAGGTTCTTACGACCTGCCTAGCAAGAGGCTCAGTGCAGACCCTGGATAAAGCTGGATACTGCTTCGATATCCTTGTTGCTCAGCTTGGCGGCGATACCGCGCATGATCATGCTGTCGCCGTCGTTGGTGCGATTGCCTTCACGGAAATCGGTCAACTGCTTGGCCACATAACCGGCATGCTGACCACCGAGTTGCGGGAAACCGGCCGCATCGAGGCCCGCACCATCGGGCGAGTGACAACCGGTGCAGGCGGGCATGCCTTCGTTCAACTTGCCGCCACGGAACAGCGCTTCACCGCGCTCGACCAGTTTCGGGTCGGCGGCGCCCACGCTCATGTTCTGGCTGGCGTAATACGCGGAAATATCGGCCAGATCCTGGTCGCTGAGGTTGTTCAGCAGACCGGTCATTTCCACCACAGACCGGTCACCCGACTTGATGTCGTTCAGTTGCTTGAGCAGGTAACGCTCGCCCTGACCGGCCAGTTTCGGGAAATTCGGTGCAGCACTGTTGCCATCGGCACCGTGGCAAGCGCCACACATGACGACCTTGTCCTGACCGGCAGCAGCGTCGCCAGCGGCCTGGGCCAAACCGGTGATGCCCAGGGTCAACAGCAGACTCACGAGTATTTTATTCATCAACTAATCCAACTACGGCTAAGAGAGAAAGAGTTATCAGGCTGTTGGAAAACTACCTGCATTACCGATGCGTCGTTAAAAACCGGCTAAAAATGCTCATTTACAACACTTTTTCGCCTGTTTTTGCCTAACCTCGGCTGCTTCGCCTACGTTTTCAACGGCCTGTATGGGCCGGATTTACTCGGTCATCCACTGTATGACGGCTTGGTAATCCTCGGCGGTGCAGTCCATGCACAAGCCACGCGGTGGCATGGCATTCAAGCCATTGGTGACGCTCTGTACCAGCACGTCCATGCCTTTGGCCAAGCGAGGTTCCCAAGCAGCCTTGTCGCCTTTTTGCGGCGCCGTCGGCAGCTGGCCGTTATGGCAAGCGCCGCAGGCACGAGCATAGACAGCCTCGGGATCCTGGGCGGCATGGCTATTGAGCGACAACATCAACACACCAGCGGCAAGCAGCATTTTCTTCATCAGATCGGCCTCATCAGGGAGGGGGAACGTCCTGCTTCTAAGGGCAGAGGTTCTCAATCGTTCCCATGAACACTTATCCTGCGAGTGGGACAAAGCGCACACAAAATCTGCGGCATTATATACTGACGCCACTGAAACGGAAACGACGCCGCTTGCCGCGCAGCGTAGCGCCCGGCAGGATGTGCGCAAATGTCGCAAGGGCTGCGCACCTGTAATTTCCATTATGCCCGCCCTCACCGGATACCCTGATGCAAGCTAAGAACCCCATTATCGGCCTGTGCCAACAAGCCACCTTTCAGATCAGTGCCGCCAAGGTCGACCAGTGTCCGGACGACCTGGGCTACGAAGTGGCCTTCGCCGGCCGCTCCAACGCCGGCAAATCCAGCGCGCTGAACACCCTGACCCACGCCAGCCTGGCGCGCACCTCGAAGACCCCGGGGCGTACCCAACTGCTCAACTTCTTCCGCCTGGACGATGAGCGGCGCCTGGTCGACCTGCCCGGTTACGGCTACGCCAAAGTACCTATTCCACTGAAGCTGCACTGGCAGAAGCACCTGGAAGCCTATCTGGGCAGCCGTGAGTGCCTGCGCGGGCTGATGCTGATGATGGATATCCGCAAGCCGCTGACCGAGTTCGACATCTTGATGCTGGACTGGTCGACGGCCAGCGAGATGCCCATGCACATCCTCCTGACCAAGGCCGACAAACTGGCTTTCGGCGCGGCCAAGACCACGCTGCTCAAGGTGCAGCAGGATATCCGCAAGCGCTGGGGCGACCGGGTGAGCATCCAGCTGTTTTCCGCGCCCAAGCGCCAGGGCATCGAAGAAGCCCAGGCGGTGCTGGCCGAATGGTTGCAACTGGGTGAGTTCGCGTTGAGCGAGCCGCAAACCGAAGACTGAGTCGGCGGCCGAGCAGTTTACGGCGGACAAAAAAAATCCCGAGCCTCATATGGGGAGAGAGAAGCTCGGGATCCAAGGATCTGAACCGTTAGGGCGGGGTTCAGATATCTGCCAACACTTAACACAACAAGGAGCATCGAAAGGCTTTCTGGGCCGTTCGTGGATTCTGACTGGTGGAGCAAACACAAAGTTCACTAGCGTCTTAAAATCTATTGGTCATAAGGCATCTGTACTTGATGCCTTAAGGTTTTAAGAGCCAACAAGCCAGGCAACGGCGGCCCCCAGCCGCCGCCTGACTCACCCCGTCAAACCGCCGTTTTAGTGCGCCTCGTCCCAGTTATCGCCCACGCCCACTTCCACCAGCAGCGGCACAGCCAGTTCGGCCGCGCCGCTCATCAGCTGCTTGACCCGCTCGCGTACCTGCTCGACCAGGTCTTCGCGCACCTCCAGCACCAGTTCATCGTGCACCTGCAGGATCACCTTGGCATCCAGCCCGGACTCGCTCAGCCAGGTGTCCACTGCGATCATCGCGCGCTTGATGATGTCCGCGGCGGTGCCCTGCATGGGTGCGTTGATCGCGGTGCGTTCGGCACCCTTGCGCAGGCCCTGGTTGCTCGAACGGATCTCCGGCAGGTACAGCCGGCGGCCGAACAGGGTCTCGACATAGCCCTGCTCGGCGGCCTGCTCGCGGGTGCGTTCCATATAGGCCAGCACCCCCGGGTAGCGGGTGAAGTAACGGTCGATATAGGCCTGCGCCTGCTTGCGGTCGACGCCGATCTGCTTGGCCAGACCGAAGGCGCTCATGCCGTAGATCAGGCCGAAGTTGATCGCCTTGGCGCTACGCCGTTGATCGCCGCTGACCTCGTCCAAAGCTACGCCAAACACCTCGGCGGCGGTGGCGCGGTGCACGTCGCGGTCATGGCGGAAGGCATCCAGCAGGCCTTCGTCCCGGGCCAGGTGGGCCATGATGCGCAACTCGATCTGCGAATAGTCCGCCGCCAGCAATTTGTAGCCGGCGGGCGCGACGAACGCCTGGCGAATGCGCCGGCCCTCGGCGCTGCGGATCGGGATGTTCTGCAGGTTCGGGTCGCTGGACGACAAGCGCCCGGTGGCCGCCACCGCCTGGTGATACGAGGTGTGGATGCGCCCGGTCCGCGGGTTGATCTGCTCCGGCAGGCGGTCGGTGTAGGTGCTCTTGAGCTTGCTCAGGGTGCGGTACTGCATCAGCACCTTGGGCAGCTCGAAGTCCTGCTCGGCCAGTTCGGCGAGCACCGCTTCGGCGGTGGAGGCCTGGCCCTTGGCAGTCTTGCTGATGATCGGCAGGCCGAGTTTCTCGTAGAGGATTACCCCGAGCTGCTTGGGCGACGACAGGTTGAACTCCTCGCCGGCGATGTCGAAGGCCTGGCGCTCCAGCGCCACCAGCTTGTCGCCCAGCTCGACGCTGTGCAGGCCGAGCAGCTTGGCGTCGACCAGCGCACCCCGGCGCTCGATGCGCGCCAGCACCGGCACCAGCGGCATCTCGATCTCGCGCAAGACCCTGGCCAGGCCAGGTTCGGCTTCCAGCTTGGCCCACAGGCACTGGTGCAGGCGCAGGGTCACATCGGCGTCTTCCGCCGCGTAAGGCCCGGCCAGTTCCAGGGCGATCTGGTCGAAGGTCAGCTGCTTGGCGCCCTTGCCGGCGATGTCCTCGAAACGGATGGTGCTGTGGTCGAGGTATTTCAGCGCCAGGCTGTCCATGTCGTGGCGGGTCGCCGTGGAGTCGAGCACGTAGGACTCGAGCATGGTGTCGAAGGCCACGCCCTGTACCGCGATCGGCGTCGAGGCATTGGCGAGGATATTGATGTCGTACTTGGCGTGCTGGCCGACCTTGGCCTTGCGCGGGTCTTCGAGAATCGGCTTGAGCGCCGCCAGCACCTGGTCGCGATCGAGCTGCGCCGGCACGCCCATGTAGGAGTGGGCCAGCGGAATATAGGCGGCCTCGCCAGGCGTGACCGCAAACGAGAGGCCGACCAGCTGCGCCTTCTGTGCGTCGAGGCCAGTGGTTTCGGTGTCGAAGGCGATCAGCTCGGCGCCTTCGAGCTTGGCCAGCCAGCTGTCGAACTGGGCCTGCTCGAGAATCGTCAGGTAGCCAGCCGGGGCCGCGGCCGCGGCGACGCTGGCCGGCTCCGCTTGCGGCGCAGCGCTGGCGGTCAGGCTAAACAGCTCGGCGGCAGGCGCGGCGACGCTGGCGGGTTTGCTGGGCTTGGCAACCTGGCCCTGGTTCTGCCGCAACAGCTGATCGCGCCAGCTCTTGAACTCCAGCTCCTCGTACAGCTCGATCAGCGTGGGCACATCGGCGGCGCCGGGGTGCAGCGCGTCGACCTCCAGGTTCAGGGGCACGTCCAGCTTGATGGTCGCCAGCTCATAGGACAGGTAGGCCATGTCGCGGTGTTCGGTGAGTTTGGCCGCCAGGGTCTTGGCCCCACGGATCGGCAGCCCGGCCACCTTGTCGAGGTTGGCGTAGATCACGTCGAGGCCGCCGCCGAGGCCGACCAGCAGGCCCAGCGCGGTTTTCTCGCCGACCCCCGGCACCCCCGGAATGTTGTCGACCTTGTCGCCCATAAGCGCCAGGTAGTCGATGATCAGCTCAGGACCGACGCCGAATTTCGCTTTCACGCCATCGATGTCATAGACGCTACCGGTCATGGTATTGACCAGCGTAACGTGCGGGCAGACCAGCTGGGCCATGTCCTTGTCGCCGGTGGAAATCACCACGTCGCGGCCTTCGCCGGCGCATTGGCGGGCCAGGGTGCCGATCACGTCATCGGCTTCGACGTTGTCGACGCAGAGCAGCGGGAAGCCCAGCGCCTTGACGCTGGCGTGCAAGGGCTCGACCTGCACGCGCAGGTCGTCGGGCATCGACGGCCGGTTGGCCTTGTACTCGGCGAACAGCGCATCGCGGAAGGTCCCGCCCTTGGCATCGAAGACCACCGCGAAGGGGCTGTCAGGGTACTGCTTGCGCAGGCTCTTGAGCATGTTCAGCACGCCCTTCACCGCCCCGGTGGGCAAGCCCTTGGAGGTGGTCAGCGGCGGCAGGGCATGGAAGGCGCGGTAGAGGTACGAGGAACCGTCGACCAGGACGAGAGGAGCTTGGCTCATGAGCAGGATCAACCTTTTCGGCGGGGGCGGCGTTAGAATGACCGCACCATTGAAAACAAAGGGACAAGGTTACCATGCGCACACTCAATCGCTTGTTGCTGGCCAGCCTGATGGCAGTCATTCCGCTTGCGGCATTTGCCGATGATGCACCCTCGGCCGAGCCGGATGTGACCATCCGCCAGGAAGGCGACCGCACCGTTGAGGAATACCGGGTCAATGGCTTCCTCTATGCAATCAAAATCACCCCCAAGACCGGCAAGCCCTACTTCCTGGTGCGCGCCGATGGCAGTGACGGCAACTTCGTCCGCTCGGACTCGCCGGACATGCTGATTCCATCCTGGGAAATCTTCAAATGGTAAGTTGGCGGTTCTGATATGTCGGTATTCACCCCCTTAGAGCGTCACGAGTTGGAAGCCTTTCTCGCGCCTTATGGCCTGGGTCGCCTGCGCGATTTCCAGGGCATTGCCGCGGGCAGCGAGAACAGCAACTTCTTCGTCAGCCTGGAGCAGGGCGAGTTCGTCCTGACCCTGATCGAGCGCGGCCCCAGCGCCGACCTGCCGTTCTTTATCGAACTGCTCGATGTCCTGCA